>CAMDCJ010000020.1 GCA_945890035.1 Rickettsia typhi | reverse complement strand
ATTTTTCCTACAAAGATTTAACAATTTTATATAAAAATTCCAATGAGTCCGAACAAGAATTGTAGTTGTATTTTTACCAAAATTTTTTGAAAAATTTTTAGAAAAAATAAAAATAAAAAAGTTGCACACCTTACTCTATCAGGAGTTATCGGCAAGGATTCAAAATTTGAAACTGGCATTAATTTTATCAGCATTTTCTTCGCTTTATGTAATTTATCTAATCAATTATTATGGTAATAACGAAAATATTTTCATATTATTGTTCTTACTTTTCAGCTCCATGTCGGGCATAAAATTACCAACTTTAGTTTTAATCAATGAAAAATATAAACCGACTCAAAGATTAATCGTCAACAGCGCTTTCACTAGAGTGGCATTAATCGGCACTATTTGCGGATTATTAACAACCGGAGCGTTAATGAAACATTTTGGTCATTCAGGCTTGTGGCTTTCATGCGCAATAATATTAACTTGTTTTATTGCTTTTTGGTTTCTAAATTATTTATATAAATTTATGAATAATGATTTTTCCTACAAAGATTTAACAATTTTATATAAAAATTCCAATGAGTCCGAACAAGAATTGTAGCTGTATTTTTACCAAAATTTTTTGCAAAATTTTTAAGAGAAATAAAAATAAAAAAGTTGCACACCTTACTCTATCAGGAGTTATTGGCAAGGATTCAAAATTTGAAACTGGCATTAATTTTATCAATAACGCCCCACTTATTAAAAAAGCTTTCGAGTCTAAAAAAATTTCGGCAGTGGCACTTTCGATAAACTCACCGGGTGGCTCACCAGTTCAATCCGAACTGATTTATAATTACATTCGCGAATTAGCGGAAAAAAATAAAATTCCAGTTTATACATTCGCTCAAGATGTCTCGGCATCAGGCGGATATTGGCTCCTCTTAAGTGGCGACGAAATTTACGCTCACAATTCTTCAATCGTTGGCTCCATCGGAGTAATTTTTTCAAGCTTTGGCTTTGTTGATTTAATCAAAAAAATTGGCGTCGATCGTCGCATTTATACCGAAGGCAAAAATAAGGCGATCCTTGATCCTTTCTTGCCCGAGGAGCAAGCCAATATTGAAATTTTGAAGCAAGCGCAAAAAGATATTTTTGATAATTTTAAAGATTTAGTGCGTAAACATCGCGGTGGAAAACTTACCAAAAACGAAGAAGAAATTTTCACGGGAGCATTTTGGGCGGGCAAGACAGCGCTTGATTTGGGGCTGATTGACGGCATCGCCGATATGCGTAAAAAAATGCAAGAAAAGTTCGGCGAAGAAGTTGAATTTATTGAAATTACCACCAAAAAATCTTTCATCAAAAACTTGATTAGCGAGAAATCCGCGGGCGTTTTTGACTCGGGAGATTTGGTTGCGAAGGTGATAAACCAAATCGAAGAACGCGTTTCCTTTGGAAAGTTTGGGTTGTAGGAAATTTTATTTACTAACCTCTCCCTTTTTTCGAAAGCTTACACCCCAAATTTTTATAAAAGCATCGTCAAGCTTGTGACCTTTAGCTCCCCCCTTGAGGGCTTACAAACCTACAAATTTCTACAAACTCTTAAAAAGCTTGGATCTCTAGCTCCCCCCTTGAGGGGGAGCAGGCTCCGAGAATTTAACGGTAGTTAAATTCGCGGAGACGTGGGGGGTCAGAAAAACTTTGATAATCAACGCTCTAAAACCCAAACAAAAATTTCTAAAAAATATTTTTTTTAAAAAAGACGATTTCTTGATTTTGTTTTTAATCAATAATTTTTCAAATTTTTTAAACAAAAATTGGTGATTTCTAAAGTTATTCTTGTGATTTTTGTATGGTTTTCTTAAGAAAAATTGAAATATTTTTTAGTTTAAAAGTTAAATCAAGAAATCGCCATTTGTGGAATTTTTTTGTTTTAATTTTTATGATAATCTCAAACTCGATGACGCTCTAAGTTTTTGACCCCCCACGTCTCCGCGAATTTAACTACCGTTAAATTCTCGGAGCCTGCTCCCCCTCAAGGGGGGAGCTACAGCCTGAAGCTTTTTAAGAGCTTGTAGAAATTTGTAGGTTTGTAAGGTAAGGAGAGGGGGATTAAAAAAAACTAAATCAAAAAAATTCCATAAAAGGTAATTTCTTGATTTTAGGTTTAACCCAAAAATATTTCAATTTTTCTTAAATAACCTTTTGCATCCTAATAATTTTGGATTAAATTTACATTTGCAAAAAAATATCCATTTGTACTTAATTAAGAAAGTAAATAATGTAATATGAAAAAAACAAAAAAGAAAAAACCTTCGCCAACAAAAATTGAGAAATCTAAATCGGAAACAAATTTAAAGTTTGGTCGTTTTAGCTTTTCTAATAAAACTACAAAAGATAAAAAGCATTACAAAGAAAAAAATAAACAGAATAATTCAAACATTATATTCTTAGCAATTTCAATCTTATCAACATGGTTAAAAATTAATTGATTTAATTAAGCTCTGTAAAATAATAAAATTATAAAAACTACTTAATTCGGGAAAACTTCCAAGCCATTTTAAATTTAGTTTTGTGGCCTCAGAGCTTAGTTAAGTCAATTATAACATTAATTTAAATATCATGATTCAAGAAACTAATTCATCACAAAAATCACAAGAAAAAACTAAAAAATATGAAAGAGCGGGTTATCGCGTTCATTTTGATAGGTTGCGCGATAGCTATAATGAGGTATCCGCCATCCGCACTCATAAATTTAAATGCCAAATTTTAAACCAAGCCAAAGAAGAAAATGGCGAAGCAAATCAAAATTTAAATAAAATCCAACATGAAATAAATCAAAAACTTGATGCTCTTGGTAAAGTTGTTGATTCTAGTGAAGATGGCTCTTTGCTAAATTTCTTAATTCAACTATATGGCTTAGGTTTTTTATTTGTTTCCAAGCCCGCCAAAAGAAAAAGTTTATTAGATCGATTAAGCGACAAAGACATCAAAGAAAGCGATATTAATTACGATAATTGTGAATTAAAAAATTATATCCGCGATGATGAAGCATTATATGAATTTTTAACCTCTCAACCAAGAAATGTTAAAGAAAATATCAAAGATAATTTTTTGCCCAATTCAATGATTGGAAACATTGGCAGGATATTTGAACAAGATAAAAAAATCGATAGTAAAAATTTAAATGAATTTCCAATAGTCAAAAAAGTTCATGATGATTTGCTCGATATTATTTTAAAAATTGACGACCAAAAAATAAATGATAAAAAGAAAAAAATAAATCAAAAAGATTTTCAGAATTATTTTAAAATCATTATTGAAGATGATGAATTGCCCGAAGCAACCTTTGTGGTTCAAAAGATTTCCGAAGAAGAAATTAAGCGAAATATTGATAATCCAATCGATATTTACACCGCTTATTTTCGTTATCTAAATCCAATCGCTCAAAAACATAAAATTGAAGTTCAATCTTTGTGTGGAGTTGCTGACAATCAAAACGCATTATCTAAATTATTTAATAGCAATTTACAAGATTTCCAAAAAGATCTGGAGAGTTGTGAAAAATTAATTGCTTCTGGTAATTGCCAATATTTTCAAGAAAATCCTAATATTCTTAATTTAATTGCCAGAAGAGTTCACTTTTTAGCAAAAGAAATTGGCAATATTAATGAAATTGATTTCATTAATAATAATTTTGCTGAATATAGGGGATTAATTGGCGGAAGGCTTCAAGGCTGGTTAAGTAATTTTATTAGCAGAATCAAAAAATTTGAAGATAATTTAAAAACCGACGGCGACCATCATAAAATTTTTGAAAAAATTAATAAATTTTGCGATTGGAAAAACATATTTCCTTCTCAACAAAAAATTAATTTTGAAAAATTAATAGAGTTAAGAAAAGAAGCTTACGAATCTTTATTGCAGATTATGGAGCAACAAAAAACTGATTCAAATAATAGAGATTTTGGTGAAATAATTTTTGAATATAACCGATATTTGCAAGAGTTTAGAGAATATTTGATGAAATTTAATAATGAGGGTATTCCTGAAATTATTTTCCAAGATGGCAATGAAAAGATTCTTAAAATAGTTTCAATTAACAATAAAGATGCCGATAAAATTGTGATTGGTGAATATGAAATTTCAAAAGATTTATTGGAAAAAGAATCTAAGAAAAAATCTAGAAAAGATTCTCAAGATGACGAAAATGACAATGAAAAAAGCGAGATTGAAACCGATAAAAAAATTATTGGTTATTGGTCGCTAAGCTTAGTGCCATCTGAACTTGATAACTATCCAAGATTTATTGGTCAAGCTCAAAAAAATCCTCAACAAGAAATCAAAAAAGCTCGTGATAATTTATTTAAATTAATTTTTCAATCATTAGAATTTGCCAAAAAAGTTAGAGAAATAAATAATAAAAAAACCAATTTTAATGCAGAAATTTGGAGCAAAGAAGTTAAAAATAACAAGAAAATAAGTGATTTTGGGCTGTTTCATAAAAATCTTGAAACCTTGAAAGACTTGGCTTCTTGCCACAAAGGAAGTGAAGCAAAAAAATCAAAAACTTATAAATTTTTAGAAAAGTTTGTTGATGAGAAAAACAACATTGATCTTCGTGAAAAATTTAAGGATGGCAAATTGCATGATGTTAAATTTTTTCTATCAGGATATGAAAAGCAAACACATCAATATTTAACAACAACCCCTACCCCCGATTTTGAAGATTATTTATTGCAATTTGAACAACATTTTGGATTAAAAAATCTTGAAAATGAAGAACAAATTAAAAGATTTTTAAATATTCAAGATGGCAATTTTTCTTTTGATACTCTTGAGCGTGGAGAGGTTTTAAAAATTTATTTATCTTTATTGCTTCGTGATTTAGAAGGTGATTTTCAAAGAAAAGAAATTAATTTGCCTCAAGATATAAATTGTAATCAACTTTTAGAAACTAGTTTACAAAGTTTAATTTTTAACAAGCACAATCAACTGAAAAAAAGTGAAAAAATTGATGCGGTTAGAAGGTTTGTTGCCTCAAGTCTTTCATCGGAAATTCGCAGTAAATTAGGAATGTTAACCAGAACGGATTACATAAAAAGAAATGTTATTCAAACCACCAGTGGTAATCAAAATTTTATTCGCTATGTGCCGATTAATTGGGGAGATTTTGATAGGTTTAATGACTCAGAAGAGCCTCTAAAAATAAAGGGCAAGAGAAATAAACTTACCCAAAAAAAACGTAAAAAAATTCGTGAAAATGCTAAAAAAGAATTTTCTAACGAAGCTAAAGAAATTCTTAATCAATTTTTTAAAGATGACAAAAAAGTTGATAACAAAGAATTTTTTGATCAAAATAATCAAAATATTGCCGAGCAAATTTGGAAAATTTTTCCCAAAAAATCTGCGCAAGATCAACAAAAATTAGCTCGAGTTTTAGCCGAAATGCCTCATCGTTTTGAAATGGTTTTAATTTGTAAATCAAAAATTGAATCGCTTGAAGAATCAAGCTTTAAAATATCGTCGGGACTCTTCATTAATAAGTCTAACAACAAAGAAATATTTGATTTTTTTAGAGAAGCTAAGGGTTATAATTTATATTCCTTTCCAATCCAAACCTCGGTTTATCAAAAACAATTTTTAGAAAGATTTTTATGGGGCGATAGAGGCGATGAAAATCAACAAAATAAACTCGAAGAAAAAATGCTCGGAGGCTCTTTAATTTTTGAAAGAATCGTTGATATTAAAAATAATTTTGCCGAAAAAGATCATTGTTTTTATTACGCAATTCCCTTTCAATTTGAAAAAAAATCTAGCGAAAAAGTTGAAAAAACTCTTGGCAAAAAAAGATTTCGCCACTCCACAATCAGCAAGTCAAAACCCAATATTCTCGGCATTGATCTTGGTGAATATGGTTTTGGTTATGCAATTTTTGATCAAGAAAAATTATATTTTAAAGAAAAGGGTTTTATAAAAATTCCATTGCTTGAAAATATGCGCGATAAGGCTAAAAGCTGGAAAGATAATCAAGCATCGGGCATTTTTTCTCGCCCGACAACTCATCTTGCCGATATTAGAGAACAAACTGCGGGTCAAATTAGAAATCAAATTCATCATTTAGCTATGAAACATCAAGCCATCCCAGTTTATGAAGATTCGGTTGATGGATTTGAAACTGGCGGACAAAGAATTTCTAAGCTTTATAAAACTTTAAAAACGGCAGACATAATAAGAAAATCAACTAAAGCCGATGAAGCCGTTAGAAAACACATTTGGGGCAATATTTATAATGGAATTGGTGCTGAAATTGGCTCGAGCTACACTTCGCAAACTTGTCGAGAATGCGGAATTAGTGAGTCTTACGAAGTTCGTCAAAAATATAATGAAACCAAGAAAAATAAGAATAAGGGCGAAGAAGAATATTTAAAAAAAGAATTATTGAGGATAGAAAAAGATCAAAGAATGGAGATGCCAAGAGATATCGCTTTAAAAGAAGGGAAGCGTGGTCAAAAGGCTTGGTTTAAATGTCAAAATTGCGGACACGAAGTTGATGCCGATGCACAAGCGGCAAAAAATATCGCTTTAAAATACTTTTTTAAAGAAGATATTAGCGACGAAGATAAAATTAAATATTCGGTAGAAGTAAAGGATAAAAAACTTGATGAAGCCACTTCAAAAGAGGTTAAAACAAGGATTGACACTTTAAAATTATTTATTGATAAATCGAAAGAATTTAAAGAAAATAAAATTTAAGAGTAAAAGAATTATATTTCTTTATAATAAACAATTATTTTATAAGCTAAAGATAATAAAATATTTAAATATCTTTACTATAGAATTATTTTTTACTATGAGTTATTTACCCTTATCATTTATTGCTGAGTTCCAATATTGTCCACGAAGTGCTTACTATTTGATAACCGACGCTCCAAAACTTCGCGATGAAAATAGTTTTATTCAAGATGGAAGAGAGCTTCATCAAAAAGTTGATGATGGTTACAAATTTTCCAAAAAAACTAAAAAAGTTGAATCTTCGGTAAAAATATTTAGCGAAAAATATGGAATTTCAGGAAAAATTGATATTGTGGAATTTCATGAAAACAACATCATAATTCCAGTCGAATTAAAGCGTGGCAAATCTAGAGAAAGCTTGATGCACGCGATTCAACTCGCTTTAAGCGCAATATGTTTAAAAGAAATTTTCCCCGACGCAAAAATTAAAAATGGTGCAATATTTTTTTGCGAAGATCGCCAAAAAATTGAAATTATTTTTACCGATGAACTAATTAAAAAAGCACAAAATATTGCCTCTTTTTTAAAAGAAAAAAACTCCAAAATGCTCAATCCCAAAGATTTCCCAACTCAAAAAGATTCTCGTTGTCTTGGCTGTTGCTTTTATCAACTTTGTTATTTTTAAAATTATTTATGACTATTTTAACCGAAAAACCTACGCTTTTTGTGATTGCCAAAAATGATGATTTGCTAAAAAAACATGGAGAATCTTTTCAAATTCGCGACAAGGAAACTAGTGAAATTAAAAAATCTTTTCCAGCTTTGGGGATTAGAGATATAATGATTTATGGCAAATTAGATTTCGAGGCTGATATTTTTGATTTAGCTGAAAAAAATTCAATTCCAATTCATTTTTTAAGCACGGGTGGAAAATTTCGCGGAAGCGTTATTTTTGATTTTACTAAAAATGTTTTTCTTCGTAGCACACAATTTAAATTTCATTTTGACGAAGAAAAAAAATTTTTTTTAGCGCAAAAATTCGTTAAAGCCAAAATCGAAAATCAAAATATTGTTTTACAAAAAATTCGCGCTCAAGCCAGAATTGACGCAGATTTTGCTCACATTACCAATCTTGAACAACTTAGAGGGTTTGAAGGCTCAACTGCTCGTCAATATTTTCAAGCTTGGCAAAAAGAAAATCTTATAAAAAATCCTGAACTTGAATTTGCCGGACGCAAAAAATTCCCCGCAACCGACCCAATAAATTCACTTTTATCTTTTTGTTTTACACTTCTTCACGGTGAAATTCATACTCAACTTTTAATTGCGGGGCTTGATCCATTTGTGGCATTTCTTCACGAGCAATCTTACGGACACGCATCTTTAGCAAGCGATTTTATCGAGATATTTCGTGGTCCCGTCGAACATTTCGTTTTAAAAATTTTTAATCGCAAAGAGCTTGATATCAAAGATGATTTCGAAAAAGAAAGTACTGGCTCGGTAAAACTTTCCAAAAGTGGTTTTCAAAAATTTTTTCCAAAATGGATTGAATTTTTAAGAAAAGAAGAATTTTTCGGCGAGAAAAATTTAACTCAAACTATTGAACGCGATATTAGAAAATTTGTGCATTTTTTAAATGGCGATGAGGATGATTTTCAACCTTTTATTTGGAAAAAATAATGGAACATTTTTTTGTGGTTTATGATTTTTCAAGCGATTCCAGAAGAGCAAAATTTGTAAAAACTCTTGAAAAATATGGAGTTAGAATTCAATTTTCAATTTTTGAATTTTCATTAACCAAAGCTCGAAAAATAGAAATGTTTGCGCATTTAAAAAAATATGAATACTTTACGGAATCTAAGGATGAAGCCATTATGATAATTCCAATTTCACAAGATATTTCTAAAAAAATTGAAAGATATGGTAACACGATTGATATTATTGGCAAATCAGGAATTTTTTCGATTTGACTTTTAAAATATTTCATGAAAAATTAACTTATGGTCTTTAAATTTTGTTTTTGCCCATTTTTCTTTTTTATGAAAATAGAACTTGAAATAAAATAACAAAATTACAAAGACTTGGTTCAAACAAAAACCATCGAACTTTAAATAATGACGATTATTGCAAAAGTTCGATGGTTTTTTGTTTTTTTAAGCTTGATACGTCATCAAGTCTTCTAAATGCTTACTCAAACATCGTTAATATAAAATATGGGTTTTGCATTTACCCGCACCTACAAAATCCACTTTGATAAAAAAATTTGACGAAAATCAAGTTTTTATTTTTATTACTAGATCAATAAAATCAATCTCTCGGAGGGTTTGAACCAAGCCTTTGTAATCGAAGTTATAGAAACTTTTTGATTCTAATATTGTTTCAAAAACCAAATGTTTGAACCAAGCCTTTGTAATCGAAGTTATAGAAACTTGCTAGTGGATCAGTGTCAACAACTAAAAACATGTTTGAACCAAGCCTTTGTAATCGAAGTTATAGAAACTTTGGTGGCAATTGAAAAAGATGGCAAAGACTTGGTTTGAACCAAGCCTTTGTAATCGAAGTTATAGAAACATGTTGATAATGTGGATAATGTGGATTTGAAGGTTTGAACCAAGCCTTTGTAATCGAAGTTATAGAAACATTCATTTAAAGTAATATCTCCGCCAACACTTAGTTTGAACCAAGCCTTTGTAATCGAAGTTATAGAAACTCAGGCATATCATCGGGAAATTCAATAATTTGGTTTGAACCAAGCCTTTGTAATCGAAGTTATAGAAACTATAGAGAATATACAGCCATTATGTAGAAGTTGTTTGAACCAAGCCTTTGTAATCGAAGTTATAGAAACGAAAGCGGTTGTTTCATTGCGAGGAAATTTTTGTTTGAACCAAGCCTTTGTAATCGAAGTTATAGAAACCAAGAGCAAAATTAAATCGAGAAGTCCAAATGCTTGTTTGAACCAAGCCTTTGTAATCGAAGTTATAGAAACTCATTTGTTAGCATTTGCTATAAATAGAAATTAGTTTGAACCAAGCCTTTGTAATCGAAGTTATAGAAACTCAAATGCTACATAAAGTTATTAAAGAAGATGTTGTTTGAACCAAGCCTTTGTAATCGAAGTTATAGAAACAAACCCGCTCAGTTAGTAAGCCTAATAGAAAAGTTTGAACCAAGCCTTTGTAATCGAAGTTATAGAAACTAACAACTAACGACAACACCACAAAGCCTAATTAGTTTGAACCAAGCCTTTGTAATCGAAGTTATAGAAACTAATTTAGTCTATAACGAATGGTTTCGCGATCAGGTTTGAACCAAGCCTTTGTAATCGAAGTTATAGAAACCTTTGGTTGATGGAAAAATCACCGCAGAATCAAGTTTGAACCAAGCCTTTGTAATCGAAGTTATAGAAACCAATTATCAATAAACATTTGTTTAACAAACTCATGTTTGAACCAAGCCTTTGTAATCGAAGTTATAGAAACTTTAACTAACTTATTTTAGTTAGTTTATTTAGTTTGAACCAAGCCTTTGTAATCGAAGTTATAGAAACTATTGAGCAAATGCACCTACGCCCGCTGTTAAAGTTTGAACCAAGCCTTTGTAATCGAAGTTATAGAAACTGGGGTCAAGAATCCACGCTTGACCTCGCCAAGTTTGAACCAAGCCTTTGTAATCGAAGTTATAGAAACACTCGAATTTAAATAACATGAACATAATTATAAGTTTGAACCAAGCCTTTGTAATCGAAGTTATAGAAACGTTGTCAAGTCCTATTAATTATTTTTTTATATCGTTTGAACCAAGCCTTTGTAGTTGCGAAGGTTTTAAATCAAATCGAAGAGCGAGTTTCTTTTGGAAAGTTTGGGTTGTAATTAGCAAATTTATCGCCAATTAAACCGCAAAAGATGATCCGCAACCGCAATTGGCTGTAGCATTTGGATTGACAACTTTAAAATAACTCGCGCCTAATTCTTCGACGAAATCAATTTTAGCACCTTCGATAAATTGCAAGGAAACTGCGTCGGTTTTGGCGATTAGATTTATCTCACCAGATTTGTTTTCTTCACAAATTATTAAATCATCCGCTAAGTTTTTATCATCGAGCTCAAAAATATATTGGAAACCGCTACAACCGCCACTCTTAACGGTTAAGCGTAAAAATTTCTGCGGATTATTAGTGTTGTTTTTAATTTCTAAAATGCGATTTTTGGCACTTTCGGTAAGCTCAACATTATTCATAATTAATGATTATTTCTTTTGTTAAATTCTTCAAAAACTTCTGATAAATTAATTTGATTTTTTGCAAGCAAAACCAAGCTGTGATAAAATAAATCACAAACTTCATTAATAAGATTTTGACGCGATTGTTCTGAATTATTTTTATCGTGTAGAAGCCCAGCAATCGTGACTTCAACGCCTTCTTCGCCAATTTTTTGAACTAAGCGCGCGACATCACCTTTGGCTAATTTATTGGTATAAGATTTTTCATCATGCGAAGCGATTTTTGCAGAAATTATTGAATATAATTCTTCGAAATTAATTTGTGATTTTTTCATGAGAAATTGATCAATATTTTATTAAACTTTATAGATTTTAAACGATTAAAATATCAAAGTAAATTTTAATTTTAAAAGCCAACTGATTTCTTGACTTAGTTTGAAAAATTTTTTAATTTATGCTAGTAAAAATGTTTCTTGGTTAATTAATTTTTTTCGAAACATTTACAATTTTATTAATTTTTTTACACTTAAATATGGCTATCGAACATACTCTATCAATCTTAAAACCCGATGCAACACAAAGAAGTTTAACTGGCAAAATCAATGCTAAATTTGAAGAAGCGGGCTTAAAAATTGTTGCCCAAAAAATGCTTTTTTTATCAGAAAAAGTTGCTGGCGAATTTTATGCAGTTCATCGCGAACGCCCATTTTACAAAGATTTAGTTAAATTTATGACTTCTGGCGCCGTTGTCGTTCAAGTTTTAAAAGGCGAAAATGCTGTCGCTAGAAATCGCGAAATCATGGGGGCAACTAACCCTGACAACGCAGATGCTGGAACGATTCGTAAAGAATTTGCTTTATCAATCGAAGCCAATTCAGTTCATGGATCTGATAGCCTTGAAAATGCTAAAAATGAAATCGCTTTCTTCTTCGCAACCAATGAAATTGTAGGATAATTGAATGGTAAAATCATTCCAACAAATTATTTTTGATTTACAAAATTTCTGGGCAAACCAAGGTTGCACAGTGCTTCAACCGATTGATACTGAAGTCGGCGCCGGCACTTTGCATCCCGCCACGGTTTTACGCGCTTTAGGCAAAAAACCGTGGAAAGTTGCTTATGTTCAACCTTGTCGTCGTCCTACGGATGCAAGGTTTGCCAACAATCCAAATCGCTTGAGTCATTATTATCAATTTCAAGTTTTGCTCAAGCCCGCACCACATAATATTAAACAACTTTATTTACAAAGCCTTGATTTAATTGGTCTTAACACCAAAGAAAATGATATTCGTTTTGTTGAAGATGATTGGGAAAATCCGTCGGTTGGCGCTTCTGGCCTTGGTTGGGAAGTCTGGTTCAACGGCATGGAAATCTCTCAATTCACTTACATGCAACAAATTGGCGGAATCGAATGTAGCCTAATTCCCGGAGAAATCACTTATGGCCTAGAGCGAATAGCCATGCATATTCAGGGCGTTGACTCAATTTTTGATATTAATTGGAATGGTCAAGAAAATGCCGACAAAATTACATATAAGGATATTTTTTTCAGAAGTGAAGTTGAAAATTCTCACTTCATTTTAAATCACAGCAATATTGATATTTTACTCAAAAATTTTGAAGAAGCCAAAGCGCAATCGCAAATTTTAATAGAAAATAATTTGCCAATTCCAGCTTTCGAACAAGCCTTAAAGGCCAGTCATTTACTTAATTTGCTCGATGCTCGACAAGCTATTTCGGTCAATGAAAGAGCCTCTTTCATTGGTCAAATTCGTCAATTAGTTAAGTCATCTTGCGAGAAGATGATTGAAAATTAAAATATAAATTTATGAACGAAAATAATTCAGGTTTTTTTGACTTTATCAGCAACGCAATTCTTGGAATTCCATATTTATGGCTTTTATCATTAGCAGTTTTTCTAATTTTTGCTTATAAAAAATTAAATTATTTATCATATTTCGTTGTTTTATCGATAATTCTGTTGCCCTTTAATTTAAGTTTACTTTTTTGGCTTCCATTTTGGGCGATTTCAGTTTTGCTGGTTTTCCCAAATATTCGTCAAAAAATTTTAACGCCTTTTATAATTTTCTTAATTAGAAATTTAGGATTATTACCGAAGATTTCTCAAACTGAAAAAATCGCCCTCACCTCAGGAACTACTTGGGTTGATGGTGAATTATTTTCTGGCAATCCTGATTTCAAAAAAATCATGGAAATGAGTTATCCAAAACTTACCCAAGAAGAACAAAATTTCATCGATAACGAAGTTGAAGAGCTTTGCAAAATATGCGTTGATTATCAGGTTCAAATCTTGCGTGACTTACCTCCAGAAGTTTGGCAATATTTACGCGATAAAAAGTTTTTTGGCATGATTATTCCAAAAACCTATGGTGGACTTGGCTTTTCAGCTTTCGCCCATAGTTGTATAATTGAAAAGTTAGCTTCGCGCTCAGTGCCTTTAGCCATCACCGCCATGGTTCCAAACTCACTTGGACCTGCTGAATTACTTTTACATTACGGCACTAAATCACAACAAGATTATTATTTACCACGCCTTGCTGATGGTCGCGAACTTCCATGTTTCGCCTTGACTGAACCTCTAGCAGGAAGTGACGCCACATCAATTCAATCGAATGGCGTTATTTTTAAAAATGAAAATGGTGAAATCAAAATTCGTTTAAATTGGAATAAGCGTTATATTACGCTTGGAGCTTATGCCACAGTTATCGGCGTTGCCTTTCAATTGCGCGATCCCGATAAAATTTTATCTGAAAATTCTGAAATTGGCATTACTTGCGCTTTGATTGCAAACACTACAGCGGGAGTAGTTCAAGGACGTCGTCACGATCCATTGGCAACACCTTTTGTTAATTCGCCACTTAATGGCAACGATGTTATCATTGGTTTGGATTCAATAATTGGCGAAAAAGAAGGCTTAGGCAAAGGTTGGAAAATGTTGATGGAATGTTTATCGGCCGGTCGCGGAATTTCATTGCCTTCAACCAGTTCGGGTGGATCAAAATTAGCAATTCGAGTTACTACGGCTTACTCAATGGTTCGTGAACAATTCGGCACTTCGATTGCCAAGTTCGAAGGAATTGAAGAGGTTTTAGCGCGTATTGCTTCACGCACTTATGCACTTGATGCCATGCGCTCATTTACCGCTGGTTCCGTTGATTCGGGCGCCAAACCTGCAGTAATCAGCGCTATCGCTAAATATCATTCGACTGAAATTTTCCGTCAAAATATTAATGACGCCATGGATATTTGCGCCGGCGGTGCCATCATCAGAGGTCCACGCAATATTTTAGCTAACGCTTATTTCTCAACTCCAATTTCAATTACGGTTGAAGGTTCGAACATTATGACACGAAGCTTAATTCATTTTGGACAAGGCGCTATAATGTCTCACCCCTTCGCGTACAAAGAAATCATTGCTCTTGAAAATAATGATACCAAGGCATTTGATGAAGCTTTTTTTAGCCACATTAAACATTTATTCAACAATTTATCACGCTCAATCATTCTCTCTCTAACCCGCGGATATTTAATTTCCCCAACTAAACATGATTTAATTTCAAAATATCAACGAAAAATTTCATGGTGTAGCGCAACTTTTGCATTGCTTGCCGATATTGCTATGGCGCGCTTTGGAGGAAATTTAAAACGCAAAGAAAAACTCAACGGACGCTTCGGCGATGCCCTTTCGGCGATGTATTTTGCCACATGCATTTTGCGTAAATTTAAAGAAAACGGCGCTCCAAAATTCGAGGAAGCAATAGTTGAACATGCTTTAAAAGAGCAATTTTGTAAGGCGCAATATGCTATCGAAGGTTTATATCAAAATTTATTTACCGGAATTTTTGGAATATTTTTAAAACCCTTTGCGCTTTTCGCAAGATTCAACGCTTTTGTGTGCCCAGCCAATGACTCTCTTGGTCATAAAGTAGTTAAATCGATAACTAAAAACGGCGAAGAAAGAGAAAGTTTAACCAGAGGAATTTTTGTTAGTAAAGATAAAAATGATAATCTTGGACGCCTTGAAAATGCTATGCTTTTGCAAGAAAATTCAGAAGAAATTATTCATAAAATTAAAGTCGCTATCAAAGAAAATAAATTACCGAAAAAATCTTTGCGCAACAATATTGACGAGGCTTTAGAAAAATATATAATTTCTGCCGAAGAAAAAAAACAATTAAACGAAATGTTCGAAGCTTGTTACGACGCAATTTTGGTTGACGAATACACGCTCGAAGAATATAAAAATTTATAATTGTTCGTAAATTATTTTTAAATATCGCCATTGCTTTAAAAAAATAATTTTGCCACAATTATAAAAAAACTTCATTTATGATTTTATTAATCGACAACTATGACAGCTTTACTTACAACCTCTTCCACTACTTGATTTCCGCTGGTGCCAAAGAAGTTTTAGTCAAAAGAAATGATAAAATAACACTCGAAGAAATCAGTATTTTAAAACCCGACGCCATTGTGTTATCGCCCGGCCCTTGCTCTCCAAATGAAGCCGGAATTTGCCTCGATATTATCAAAAATTTTAAAGGGAAATTACCAATTTTTGGCGTTTGCCTTGGTCATCAAGCCATTGGTCAAGCTTTTGGCGGCAATATTGTTCGAACTCATCCGATGCATGGCAAAATTAGTGAAATTTTTCATAATCAACAAAATTTATTTCGCGGACTGCCATCGCCTTTCAAGGCAACTCGCTATCATTCATTGATTATTGAACGCGAAACTTGTCCAAAAAATTTTACCATCACGGCTGAAACTAAAGATGGAATTATTATGGCAATTGCCGATGAATCTTTAAAAATTTACGCTGTACAATTTCATCCCGAATCAATTGCCACAGAGTTTGGACATGAAATTTTTAAGAATTTTATAAATTTAATTTAAGAAAAATTGAGTCTAGAAAAATATTCCTCCCAACAATTTGAAAATATTTTTGATCAAATTTTTGAAAATAAAATCAACAATGATTCGATCAAAGATTTTTTACTCGAATTAAATTCTCAGAATTTGCCAATTAATTCTTTATTTGGCGCCGTAAATTCTTTGAAAAAAAGAATGATAAAAATCCCCAACCACGAAGACTCGCTTGATGTTTGCGGAACTGGTGGCGATAAGTTAAAAACCCTCAACATTTCAACCGCGGTGGCTTTTGTGCTCGCTTGTGCTGGCATAAAAATCGCCAAACATGGCAATCGCGCAGTTTCTTCAGCGTCAGGTTCGGCGGATATTTTTACTCATCTCGGAATTGCTTTCGATAATAATATTGAAAATATCGACAAAAATTTACGCAAGAATAATTTAAGTTTTTTGTTTGCGCCCTATTTTCATCCCGTTTTAAAAAATATTGCGGATATTAGAAAATCAATTAACGCACCGACCATTTTTAATTATATTGGACCATTATTAAATCCCACCAATCCACAACATCAAATTATCGGAACTTCGAACAAAGATGTTATGAATAAAATCGCCGAAGTGCTTTTAAAAAATAATCCACGCGGTTCATTTTATATAGTTCACGGCTTTGATGGCATGGACGAAATAAGCATTAGCGATAATTCATATTTACTTAAAATTTCTCATCAAAAAATTCATGAAATTGAAATTATTAATCCCGAAAATTACGGAATTCAAAAATGTTCAATCACTGAAATTATCGGTGGAAATTCAGAATATAATTCACAAAAAATGCTTGAATTATTTGCCGGAAAAACCTCTAAATACCTTGATATCGTTGTTTTGAACTGCGCTTTCGCTTTGCAATTAATAAATAAATTTGAAAATATTAATGATGGAATTCTTTTCTCGCGCGATCTAATAAAAAGCGGTAAAGTTTTGGATTTTTTAAATAAAATTATTAAAGAATTTTAATTTTAAATAATCCAAATTTATTGATAAAAAATTTGAAAAATGTCATTGATTGTCGTAAATGCCATCAGTGTTAAAACCAAAGCCATCCCAACATTATAACCATAAGTTTGAATTTTTTGTGAAAGCGGTTTGCCTTTAATCGCCTCGATAAAATAATAAAATAAATGCCCGCCATCAAGTACTGGAATCGGCAATAAATTCATTACACCAAGATTGATTGAAATCATCGCCATGAACCAAGCAACAACGACTATGCCCTGATCTACAGTTTTGCCAGAATATTTAGCAATTTTAACCGGACCACCCAATTCTTTTACAGAGCGTTGCCCCGTAATTAATTGATATAAGGTTTTGAAAATTGACATAGAAATATCAAGGGTTTCCTTGTTGGCCTCAACAAAACTGCCAACCAAAGTTAATTCTTTTTTAACAACATTTTCAGCGATTAAACCCACCGCGCGCAATTTTACATCATCACCAAAAACATCTTTTTGGGTAATGATTTTTGGAGAAACTTTAATGTTTAATTCTTCACCGTTGCGACTAATTTTAAAATTTAAATCTTTTTCCAAGCCAGTAATTACAAGCTTTCTCATATCTTGAAAATCTTCAATTTCTTTGCCATCAATCGTTAAAACTCTATCGCCTTTTTTAATGCCCGCCTCGAAAGATGCACTATTTTCAACGACTTCGCTAATTAACGGCTCAACTTGAGAAATACCATTTATGCGAAATAAG
>CAMDCJ010000019.1 GCA_945890035.1 Rickettsia typhi | reverse complement strand
TTCAGCCTTTTTACCATTGGCCTTAGAGCAATGTCCAATTTCTACTCTCAATCTATGGAGATACTCCTCAAACGAATATTTAGAATAAAAAAATTAAAAGTTACGAGTTAATAAAATTTGTAGGGGTGTAAGCCCTTGAGGGGGAGCAGATTCTAGAAAACTTAACGGTAGTTAAGTTTCTAGAATCGTGGGGGGTCAGAAAACTAGAGTATCAATGGGTTTTAAGATTGTGTAAAAAGTTGAAATGAAAAAAGACGATTTCTTGATTTTGTTTTTAAGCTAAAAAATATTTCATTTTTTCTTAAAAAAACCATCCAAAAATTAAAAAAATTACCTAAAAAATCACCAATTTTTATTTAAAAAATTAGAAAAAATATTGTTTAAAAACAAAATCAAGAAATTGACTTTTTTGGAATTTTTTTGTTTTAGCTTTTGAGTCAACCTAAGGTCCGTTGACGCTCTAAGTTTTTGACCCCCCACGGCTTCGCGAATTTAACTACCGTTAAATTCTCGAAGCCTGCTCCCCCTCAAGGGGGGAGCTATAGCCCGAAAGCTTTACGAGTTTTTATAAATGTATGGATGTAAGCCCGAGAAAAAGGTACCAGGTTACTTTTTTTTAACGGTAGTTAAAACTTTTAGCCGTGGGGGGTCAGAAAAGCTTAGATAATGAGTGATCTCGAGCCAAACCAAAAATTAATTAAAATATTTTACAAAAAAGATAATGTCTTGATAATATAAACATTTATGACCCCCCACGGCTCCGCGAATTTAACTACCGTTAAATTCTCGAAGCCTGCTCCCCCTCAAGGGGGGAGCTACAGCCTGAAGCTTTTTCCGAGTTTATAGAAATTATAGGGGCGTAAGCCGTCAATGCGGGAGATAGGGCTCGTATAAATGTGTCTTGAGGAGAATGAGATTGAGCGATTGAATTTATCTAACACTAACTCGTTAAAATAAAAACCACCAAAGTTTGTTTTTGCGATTTGGAAAATTCAATTTTAAGAGTTTGGTTTTCTCTTTTAAAAATTGCCGAATGATTGGAAAATTCTCTTAAATCCCAGCCCATTTGCGGAAGCGTTTCTGTGTAAAACTTTTTAATCGATTCAATCGTGTTTTTAGATTGATAAGTTGAAGAAGTGAAGCTGCCCGAAGAGCTATCAAATTCAACATCTTCATCTGAAATAATTTCTAAGCCTTTGGCAACTGGAATATCAAGGCTTCCTTTGATAAATTCAGAAGCGATTTTTGGTGATAAAACTTCAGATTTTTTATTAAAAAAACCGCACGAATTCAATGAAAATGTTAAAAAAATTATAAGAAATAATTTTGAAAAATATTTAGTGGTAAAAATCATATAAAATAAATTATTTTTGACATATCTTGCAATAAAAGCTTGAGCGTTGATTTTGCACAATTCTTTCAATATTGCAATCACAATCAAAACATTTTTGATTATTGCGATCATAAACTTTGTGAGAATTTTGAAAAAAACCAAGTTCACCGCGAGTATTTTGATAGTCGGAGATTGAAGAGCCACCCATTTCAATGGCATTCGCGATAATTTTTTTAATCGAAGCTACGAGTTTTTTAAGTTCATTTTTATTTAATGAATTTGCGTTGCGAAGTGGCGAAATTCTAGCGTCGAAAAGCGATTCATTGATATAAATATTGCCGACTCCAACCACAATTTTATTATCCATCAAAGTAGTTTTTATATTCGATGTTTTATTTTTAAGTTGGGCTTCGAGATATTTTTCATTGAACTGGGGTGAGAGCGGTTCGACGCCTAAGTTTTTAAGCATTTTGTGATTTAAAATTTCACTATTTTCAATTAAATCAATAAAACCAAAGCGACGCGGATCGTTGTAAATCAACCATTCATCGCTGGATAAATGACAAGCAAAATGGTCATGTTTTAAGTGGTGGAAATTTTTATTTAAAGTGATGCGACCACTCATTCCAAGGTGTAAAATCAGGGTTTGATTTTTGGATAAACTGATTAATAAATAACGCGCTTTGCGGTCGATCGATAAAATTTTTTGATTAACTAAACTTTGTAAATCCAAATCATTGTCGATTCTCAATTTTTTTTCGGAACGAAAAACTTGTTGAATCTTATTGTTTTTAATGGTCTCAAGACCTCTCTTTATGGTTTCAATTTCGGGAAGTTCGGGCATATTTTTTATAAAAAATTTAGTAATTTAATTTTAAATTCAAAGTATTTTACGACAATAAAAATAAATCTTTAATAAAATTTTTAAGTTATTTTGTTATTAATTCGCGAAGCGCGAGGGCTTTGGCGGATAATTTTATCAATTAATTATTGCATTAGAGGGGCAAAAGATTTATTTTTCTTCTTTGAAAATCAATCCAAATGCTTTTTTAAATGCAAAATAACATTAAAAATAACGAATTAAATGACGATTATTTTTTGCAAATTCCCGCAGAATTTGCCGATAATAAAGTTTTAATGCATAGCTGTTGCGCGCCTTGTGCTGGCGATTTGATGGAAAGAATGATTGCTTCAAAAATTGATTTAACAATTTTCTTTTATAATCCAAATATTCATCCTAAAAAAGAATATGAGATTCGTAAAAATGAAAATATTCGCTTCGCTGAAAAACTTGGAATTCCTTTTATTGATGCCGATTATGACGTACAAAATTGGTTTGCGCGCGCCAAAGGCTTGGAATATTCTCCCGAAAGAGGCGAGAGATGCACAAAATGCTTTGATATGAGGTTCGAAAGAACGGCGCTTTACGCTCATGAAAATGGATTTAAAGTTATCACTTCTTCTTTAGGGATTTCGCGTTGGAAAAATATGGAGCAAATTAATGAATGCGGAATTCGCGCTTCAAAAAATTATGATGGGGTGAATTATTGGACATATAACTGGCGCAAGGCTGGAGGGGCGGAAAGAATGTATAAAATTGCCAAGAAAGAAGAGTTTTATAAACAAGAATATTGCGGTTGTATTTTTTCGCTTCGTGATAGCAATGAGTGGCGAGTTTCTAAGGGGCGCGATGAAATAAAAATTGGTGAAGAATTTTATAAAGAAGTCGAAATTGATAAAGAAATGTTAAAAAGTAAATAATAATTTATGAAAAATCTTTTGCTTAAAAATATTCCAAAAATTGATCTAGATAAAAAACTAAATGTCTTCTTTTTGTTGGCTATTTTAATAATAACTTTTCAAGCGATTATTTTTTTTATTGCGGATGGTCGTTCATTTTTTTTAATCAATGATTCTTACGGTTATTATTTCACTGAGGCAAAAAATATTTACAGACAGGGCTCGTTAAATGATATCTCTAAGCTAATTCTCGATTTATATTTTGATCAAATTAGAGAAGCAAATTATGATCTTACGCAAATAAAACCCTATCATTTTCCGATCTATTCTTCTTATTTATCGATATTTTTTCACTTTTCTGAAAATGAATTTTTTATTAAAGCTTTATCCGCATTTTTTCCTTGCTTGGTAATGTTATATTTTTCCCATTTAATTCTAATCAATTATTTTAGTTCTAAAAAATCTTTTATAGCAGTTGTTTTAGCTTTTTTATGTTCGCCAATCGTGATTTTTACTTGCGACTCTAACGCTGAAATATTTATTGGGTCATTGATAATATTAAGTTTTTATTTGGGATTGTTCGCTAAAAAACGCGAGGGATTTCTTTATTATTTTTGTTATTTTTTGGTAAATTCGATATTATTTTTGAGAATTAAATATTTAGTGGGGATTTCAATTTTATGTTTAATTTACAGAATTTTGCCAATTAAGCATACCGAAGAAAATAAAAAAATTGATCAAAAAAATACTATTTTTTTGTTAATATTTGCGATTCTTGTGCCATTTTTAATTGCTTACCTTGCCTACGAGTACTTGGATTGGCATTTTTTTGTCGAACATGATTTTAAGTATTTATTTTCTTTTGAAAACACTAATTTTTTAAATAGTATATTTTATAGTGTTAGTCAAATATTGTTGGGAACGGCTTGGTATTGGGTAATATTTTTAACTTTTGCAACGGGATTATATTTTTATTGGCATGAAATTTATAAAATGTTTTTATCAAGAAAAATATCGAAGATTTTCATAATTTATTCTTGTGGTTTTTTGTTTTTTATACTTCTTTTGACGATTTATGTTCCAGATGGATATAGAATGCTCATAAGTTTTTATCCTTTTGTTTTTATTTTTATTTACGAGAATCGCAATATATTAAAAAAAATAAAATTTTGTAATAGAAATTTATTTGCGTTAAGAGCTTTGTTAATTTTTACAATGACGATGTTTTTTTATAGTAATTATTCGATTATAAAAGATATTCCCGATCATCAAGAAAAAATGATGATAAAAACCAAAATTTTAGATAAAATCATGGATCAATATGATGCTAAAAATGTTGTTATAAATCACGATTTTATTGATGGAATGTTCGTCTTGCCTTTTATGCATTTAATGGCTCAAGATAAGTATGTTTTTATGATTTGGAGGTATGAGAACAGTATTTGTGAATTACTGAGTGGATATGCTCAAGATAATTTTGAATTTAAATTATTAATTTTACCTAAAAATTTAAAATCAGAATGTGATTTTATTGCTAAAAATTATAAAACTGAAATTAATTCTTACAAAGAATTGAATGAAGATTTATTTATTTATATAAAAAAATAGCAAATAAATTTGTAAATTTTGTTAAAAATATTTACAATATTTTCATCGTTAAAAAATCTATTCACTTAAAAAAATAAAATGAAAAAAGAAATTAATATAACATTACCAGATGGCGCCATTCGTAATGTTGAAAGTGGAATAAGTGGTTTTGAAATTGCCAAATCAATTTCAATTTCTTTGTCAAAAATTGCTTTAGCGATAAAGGTAAATGGCGAATTGCGTGATTTATCGCACAAGCTTGAAGATGATTGTAAGATTGAGATCATTACTCCGAAATCTGGTGCGGTTGCGCTTGAAATTATCCGTCATGACTGTGCGCACATAATGGCAGAAGCCGTTAAGGAGCTTTATCCAGAAACTCAAGTAACAATCGGGCCCGCTATCGACAATGGTTTTTATTATGATTTTGCGCGCAAAACTCCTTTTGTTACCGAGGATTTAGAAAAAATTGAAGCTAAAATGCGCGAAATTGTTAAGCGCGATGAAAAGTTGATACGCGAAGAGTGGGAGCGTGACGACGCCGTTAAATTTTTTGAAAAATCTGGCGAAAAATACAAAGCTGAAATAATTTCTTCAATTCCCGCCGAACAAAAAATTTCTCTTTATCGTCAAGGTAATTTTATTGATTTATGTCGTGGACCGCACGCCCCGTCAACTTCTCATGTAAAATATTTTAAATTGATGAAAGTGGCGGGAGCTTACTGGCGCGGTGATTCCAAAAATGAAATGCTTCAAAGAATTTACGGAACGGCTTGGGAAAGCGAAGAATCTTTGAAAAATTATTTGCATGTTTTGGAAGAGGCGGAAAAAAGAGACCATCGTAAAATTGGTCGCCAACTCGATTTATTTCATATTCAAGAAGAGGCGACGGGTTCAGTATTTTGGCATCACAAAGGCTATATTATTTATCGTGAAATTGAAAATTATATTCGTCGAAAAATTGAGCAAAATGGTTATGTCGAAGTAAAAACTCCGCAATTAATTGATAAAGTTTTGTGGGAAAAATCGGGCCACTGGGAAAAATTTCATGATAATATGTTTGTTGCTGAAAGCGAAAATCGCTTACTGGCGGTTAAGCCCATGAATTGCCCCGGACATGTACAAATTTTTAATCAAGATTTAAAATCTTATCGACAATTGCCACTTAGAATGGCGGAATTTGGATCATGTCATCGCAACGAATCTTCGGGTTCGCTTCATGGCATTATGCGCGTTCGCGCTTTTACCCAAGATGATGCGCATATTTTTTGTGAAGAGCATCAAATTAATGACGAAACTTTAGCTTTTTGTGAATTACTAAAAGAGGTTTATCGTGATTTTGGATTTGAAGATATTCTAGTAAAATTTTCAACTCGTCCTGCGAATCGCGCTGGTTCCGACGAGGTTTGGGATAAGGCAGAAAAGGCTTTAGAGCAAGCTGTAAATCACGCAGGCTTAGAATATAAACTTAATCCTGGAGAGGGGGCTTTTTACGGTCCAAAACTTGAATTTACTTTGGTTGATGCTTTAAAAAGAGAGTGGCAATGCGGAACTTTGCAAGTTGATTTTGTTTTGCCCGAGCGTTTGGATGTTAGCTATGTTTCGCAAGATGGCTCTAGGAAGCGTCCCGTTATGCTTCATCGCGCAATTCTTGGAAGCCTAGAAAGATTTATCGGAATTTTAATCGAAAATTATGCGGGGAAATTTCCATTATGGTTATCACCGGTGCAAGTTGTAATTGCACCAATTACTAACGAATTTGATGATTATGCAAAAATGGTTCACCATAAGCTTAAATCAGCCGGCATAAGGTCGCAAATTGATTTAGATTCGCAAAAAATTTCTTACAAAATTCGCGAACATTCTTTGCAAAAAGTGCCTTACATCGCTGTAATTGGCAAAGTTGAAGCTACAAATAATAAAGTTTCGATTCGAAAAATCGGTAGCGAACAACAAGAGCTCATTGATTTAAATGAATTTGAGGCGAGAATTCTTTTAGAGATAAAAAAACATCTTTAGTTTAATTCAAAAATAAAAAATTGAATTTAAAATTTGCTTATGTTAAAAGTTTTATTAACAACAATATTAATATTGAATATTTTAGGTTTGTAAATGATAAATCCAGCATTTCAGGGTAGTAACCTCACTGTTAGAGAGCGATTTAATGGAACTATGAGTTTTCTTGTGAATAACCCTCATGCTAGAAATGCGCGTTATTGTTTCCAAGCAACTTCTTTCTTGGGAGCGGGAGCTTTAATAATGTGCGCTGCAAAAGAGAATAAATTTCTCCCGACAGATCAATGTGTTATGACTGAAATGCCTAAATTTCTTGCATACGGATGTAGTGCCTTGGGTAGCTATTTTTTGGCAAAAAATCTTTATCCGCAGTCGAGTATGAATATTTTGATAAATGGGCTTGATAGAAATTTTCGTCGACTCCAAAATAGGATACAGCGAGCTTTGGGTGCTGTAGTAAATCCTCAAGTTGATTTAGTGGATAACTCTCAGAATGGAGGGGGCGAAGCTCCTCTTAATTCAACCCTTAATCCACAACAAGGGGCGCTTTCTACTCAGTATAGTGTTACTGCGGAGATTGGGGTTGTAAGTGTGAATCCTCAGAATATTCAACTACTGATAGCAGTCCTCGCCAACCTTCTGCTGGAGCATTGCAAGCGCAATCTTCTACAAGCATCGATGTTTAAAGATAATATTTTATTAGGCACAATTAAATCAAATTATCTATAAATTATGGATTATCAGGGCTTAGAGGAATTAAAATTAATTGATGAATATCTAAAAAACTACAATGAACAAATCGTTAATTTTTTTGTTGATAAGTTTGATAAAAAATCTTATTCGGTGCTAGATTTCGGTGCTGGCATCGGCACTTTGGCAGAAATTTTTTATAAAAAAACTTCGATAAAACCTGAATGTTTTGAAATATGCAAAAAATCACAAAAAATATTGACACAAAAGGGATTTAAACTGCAAAATGAATTTTTAAATGAAGAAAAATATGATTTAATCTTTACTTCAAATGTTTTAGAGCATATTGAACAAGATTCTAAAACCATTGCCGATCTTAAAAAAATGTTAAAAAAAGATGGCTATTTGATAATTGTTGTTCCTGCATTTAATCTTCTTTTTAATAAATTTGATGTCAAGGTTGGGCATTTCCGTAGATACGATAAAAAAACACTCAAAAAGCTTTGCGAGAACAATGAATTAATAATCGAAAATATTGATTTTTTTGATTCTTCGGGATTTTTTATTTTACTAATTATGAAATTTTTAAGAATATCTTCTTGTAAAAAAATTACCGCTAAAAATTTAATATTTTATGATAAAATTATTGTTAGAATAAATATTATTTTAGATTTAATTTTTAAAAAAATTTGCGGTAAAAATATAATTTTAATTGCTCGCACAAAAAATTCGTAATTCAATTGTTAATGATATCTCCGAAGAAAAAAGAGGATGCGAAGAAAATAAACATAATAAAAATTATAAATGCTTGATTGAGTAAAATTTGTTTTGATTTTTTAAAAAAAATTTAGGTAATTTTTAATTGAAGACAATTTGTTTGACAAATAAAAATACAATTCTATAAAAAAAAAATATGTAAAAAAAATATTAATTAAAACGAGGTAATTTTATGCAAGCTTATGATTTAGGGGATGGTTACAATGTTTATGATACAGGACATCATTATACTAAGGGATTTGATATTTGTTTTACAAAAGAGAACCAAAAAGATTTTTTTAAAGCTATTGATGAATGTAATGATAAAAAAATAAAAGAATATTTACAAAATACCGCCGACGGCGAAACAATTAGAGGAGGTAGTTTAGTAAAATTCGATATAAATGGAACGCGTGATGAAGAAAGCGCTATCATAAAACTGGCTAATAAATATAACTCTCTGGAGCCAGAATATAAAGAAAAAGCTATAACCATATTAAAAGATTTACTGTTAGCTCATGAACAAACAACTTTACAACATAAAAAAATTATCTCTGATGACATTGAAAAAGCTATTGATATTATTATAGAAAAACATGAAGACAAAAATTTTGCCAAAAATTTAGTTGAAATATGCAAAACTCATTATGGTATGCGCAAAACTCATTATGGTATGCAACCTGATTTTCGTATAAGTTATGGTACTGATTCTAGTTCCGCAGATGTTACTAAAAGTGAAAAGTTAAAATCAGATCTAGAACGCCTAGCTAATTCACAAAAGATAATAACTGGTCTTCGAATGCCTCAAGTGGGTCGAAAAGGTGCATTTATGAAATATAAATATAACATAAATAAAAAATTCATTTTGTTTCCGACAATAGCTGGTCTTCGAATGTTTCAAGTGGGTCGAAAAGGTGGATTTGTAAAAGGAAAACCGACTGCGGATAATTCGGATACTGAGAGAACTAATGATCTAAAACCTAAAACATCTCCAGCCATAACTTCTTCTACATCAGCAGTTACTACTCAAGAGAGCAAACATACGCAACATTTAATTTAATTTGGAGAAGTCTTCTCTCTAAATCAATTTAAAATAATTGAAAGCGCTCCTTTTTTTGGGGCATAATTAAAAAAATGGGGTGATGGAAACCTATTTTTTCCCCAAATTTTTTAGCAAAAATTTCACTGCTTTTTTCTTCCTATTTTTGTCCAATCCACGATGCATTTTTATGCGCTCTTTGACGTGAGAAAAAAGTTTCTCAAATTTTTAAAATTTAGTCGTGCTAAAGCAACGAAGTGCAAGTTGATTATTTGTTGAAGGAATTTTTAGATTTTCAAAGTCACTATAAGTAAATAATAATGGCAAATTGGTTTCGATCGATCTAAAAGATGATCTTAGATTCTTGAATCTGTAGTCTCCAAGTTCATTTCTTTCTTGAAGAAAATAACAATATTTTTCTTTTAAAAAATAAAATCTATCGATGAATTCTTGATGGAATTCTGGCTTACAAAGTAGATTCATTAAATCCTTCAAATCCTTGCCACATAACGATTGCGGGTTGTCAGTGATATATCTTCGAATAATAGCTTTTTGATGGAATAAACACATTTGTATTGGAATATTTCCTAAAAGTTTTTTAATGTTATTTATATAACCTCTTTTTCCATCAATCGTAATACTCTGAATGCCTATATTTGCTTGCTTTATAGCCCTTATGCCTTCTTTAAAATCTTTTATGGATTCAGTTTTTATTTCTTTGAGATATCACCATTTCAACTCTAAAATTAGTAATTTGATAATTTACCATTCTAACTTTATTTTTTTGGTTAAAATCTTCCAAAAGTCTCAAGCTGTATGAACATACAGCTTTCATTTTTGAAAAATTTTATCACAAAAAAATTTTGTTATAATGGTAAATTTTAGAGTTGAAATGGTGTTACTTTTTGACAATTGTAAAAAACTAAAAAACCGAATTCTCTACCAAAAAAAGTGGCGTCGATTAGAAGATTTATCGGTTGATTCATATCTTGCAAAGCCTTATTCTGCAAGCCTTCGGACATATCGAACCTATCAAATTCTTTGTTTAACTTCGGATATGAAACATCTAAATTATTACAAATTTCTGCTAGCGTTCTTCTACCAAGAAGCCAGTCTTTGTAGGCTTTGGAGTAATTTATTCTTTTTCCTCTTTTTTCTACCCATTGGTAAAAACACGAACTACATATAAAGCGATTTTTTCCTCTTTTGTTACCATTTTTTACCGAGGAAAATTTACCACATTTTAAGCATTTTTTTTGACATTTTTTTTAACCAAATAATAGTATATCTTATAAAAAGAATATAAGATTTTGTTGCTAGGCTATATGATTGTAAGCTTGAAATAGGTTTCCATCACCCCATTTTTTTAATTATGCCGTCTTCTATTGAATCAATGCCAGCCGGAATATTACCTTATTTTCGTGGGTCGAATAGAGAAGGGGTTGGGTTACAAAATCTCTCTGGGTCGGATAGAGAAATGCAAAATCTTACTCCTGTATTTTATAGGTCAGTGCCAGAAACGATTTATCAACTGCAGGACCCCACCAATATTCAAACAGCCGAACATCCAGCATTCAGAATTAGAACTTCTCTACAAGCAACATCTCATAATATACCTAACGATCTTCATCCAATAGCGACTCAACCTAATTATCGATCAGTATAAAAAACAATAAGTGGCATATTCTTGTTTTTTTACAAAAAATTCGCGAACATTCTTTGCAAAAAGTGCCATACATTGCCGTAATTGGCAAAGTTGAAGCTACAAATAATAAAGTTTCGATTCGTAAAATCGGTAGCGAACAACAAGAGCTCGTTGATTTAAATGAATTTGAGGCGAGAATTATTTTAGAAATAAAAAAACACTTTTAGCTTAAATCAAAAATGAAAAATTGACATTAGGAAATTTTTTTAAATATAAATAATTTAGTGGAAAACTTATGTGTATTGTTTAAATTTATTTAAACTAATTTTATTACATAGGAGTCCAAATGATGCCCACGCCCTCTCCAACTGCAAATCCTCCCCAGCCAGATCAAGTACAAACTTCTGCCCTACCAATAAAATACATCGGAGCTTCTCTTGTTCCCATGGCTTTTGCTGCATTTGCAGTTGGCATTTCTTGCATAAATAAGTATCCAATATTTATAATTCCGTAAGGAGAAAGTCGTTCAGATTATATTATTCCACAGATTAATAATACTGTTAATTTTCAAGACATGTCGAGAAATAAATGTATAGAAAAAGAATTACCTTAGGCTTTGTTATATGGAGCTGCTGCTTTTGGACTCGCAATGAGTGTTTTTAGTTTAGCTAAACGCGCTATGAGCAATTTTAGTTCAGAACGGGGGATTATACCGGCTTCTGATAATATTTTTCAGCGTATCCAAGATGACATTCATTTACATATTAACAATTCTAATGCGGCTAATACATCGGGTGGTAGGCAATCTCCAGGCAATTTAATTGGAGTTTCAATTGGACCAAATGTAATTGAAATGAGTATTACCAATCGAGCTTCTGCTGAAGCATTACAATTACAATCATCTAGAAGTGGAAGCGTTCGATAGATGAAAAAAATATTATTAGGCATAATCAAATTATCTCAAAAATATTTTTAATCATGCCCATTTTTTTATTGAAAATGTTGCTAGTTTTTAAAAACATTTGGACATAATTTTTTATCCAAAAAAATTAATAATTTCTTTCTATCATATTTGAATTCTTTTTTAAGAATATTTGAAATTGATTCCTCATTATATTCAATAATTTTAGATGTTTCTTGGCAGTTATTGGCAATATTTTTTTCAAAAAAACGTATCGATGTATAACCATTAATAGTTTTTATTCCCAACTCTTGCGAGGTAAACATCGCATTAATTTCATTTTTTAAATAATTATGCGCGATGTCGTTTTTTAATTTATCTGGCGTTGAAGCGAACAAAAATATAGAATCTTTTTCACCATCCTTAAGAATTAAATTCTTATATTTTTCAATCTCTTTTTTTTCTTCTTCAAAGTTTGAATTAACAAATGTATATATTTGACTTTCGATGAAAATAATTGAAAAAATTAAATAATATAAAATTTTTTTACCCTGTGTTTTTTCAATGTAGTGAATTGAAAAAGTAATAAAATACACAATTGCAAAAAAAATTACATAAAAAAATCTGGTGTGAGCTCTTAAATTGGTAAAGCTTGGAATGGTTAATTGTATAAAATAAAAACTTCCTAAATATCTATCAAGCCAGAAAAAAAATAATGTAAATAATATTGATTTTATAACAATTTTGTCAAAAAATTCTAAATTTTTCTGCATCTTTTTATTGAAGATGAGGGTTAGAATCGCAAGCCACGCGCCAATTCCAATAAAAAATTGATTTTCCTTGTAAATTTCTAGAAATTTTAATGAAAAATGATTAGTTATAAAACTCCAAATTGGCGAATAACTTAAGGTAAAAAGATTTCTTAATTCAAAATAATCACCGTTTGTTTTTGGTAAATTTAGATTATAAATATTTTTAGTTTCCGCATAGGGCATGCCATATAAAATCAACAAAATGGCGCTTAAAATTAAAATTTGAATGGAAATTTTTAGAGAAAATTTTTGAGGAAAAATTTTATGAAAATCATCTTTTTTGAATTTTGATAAATAAAATAAAAAGAATATAACAACAAAAAGAGCCAAGAAATTGCCATTATATGAATTGCATAATAATTGTAAAATTACACATAAAATTATATAAGAAATATACTTAAAATTTAAAGTTTCGAAATATTGTTTTGAATATAAGAGAGTAAGAGGAATAAAAATTTTAAAATTGAGTTGTATATGCCCAATTTTAAAAAGAATAATTTGGTTGAAAGTGAATAAATAAGCTCCAATTGCCGAAGAACTTTTTGAGAAATTAAATTTTCTCAAAACATAGTAAGACACAATAAAATTTAAAGTGAATCCAAAAATTATCCAAAAATTAAAAGATGTCGATGAGTTGAATCCTAAAATACGAAAAAGAGCGTAAACTGGGCCGAGCAACCAATGATTTTCAGAGAGCATCATTGTATTTGGAAGTGGATAGAAAAAATTAGCATTCTTAAAGCTTTCTTCTTGACCCGCAAATGCCAAATAAAAATGCTCTAAGAAGAAGTTGTTTAATCTGCCATCGAGTAAATCTCCAAAAGAGTTGGCGCCAAATTTGATTGAAAAAATTAAATGAAATATTCCTGCCAGAAATAAAAAAAATGCTAATAAATTTTCTCTAAAAAATATTAAAATTTTATGATCGTGATATTCATTTAATTTCATCTTGTGAAAATTATTTATCTTCTTCGATTGTTTTAGCGATTTTAAACATTGTTTGTTCATCAAAATGCTTTGTTATAATTTGCAATCCGAGGGGCAATCCTTTATTATCAAAGCCCGCTGGTACAGAAATTGCCGGCAATCCTGCTAAATTTGAAGGAACGGTAAAAACATCGTTTAAATAAATTTTTACGGCATCAAAACTTTTCATTTCTTCGAAGCCAAAAGCTGAATTTGGAGTTGATGGGGTTAAAATGGCATCAACTTTTTTGAAAGCTTCAAGAAAATCATTTAGAACTAAGCGACGAACTTTTTGAGCCTTTTTGTAATAGGCTTCGTAGTAGCCGGCCGATAAAACATAAGTTCCAATCATGATTCTTTTTTTAACTTCTTTGCCAAAACCTTCGGCGCGAGTTTTTTGATACATTTCACTGATGGAAATATTTTCTTGAGAGGTTCTGAAACCGTAGCGAACGCCATCAAAACGCGCTAAATTCGAAGAGCATTCGGCGGGAGCGATAACATAATAAACTGCGGCTGCATATTGAGTATGGGGCAAGGAAATATCGATGATTTCAGCGCCACGATTGCGTAAAATTTCAATGCCTTTTTGCCATAATTTTTCAATTTCTGCGGGCATCCCATCGATGCGATATTCTTTAGGAATTCCTATTTTTAAACCCTTCACATTTGAATTTAATAATTTTTCAAATTGCGGAACTGGAATGTTGACTGAAGTTGAGTCCTTCACATCGTGACCCGAAATTATTCTTTGAAGTAAAGCGCAATCCTCAACATCTTTTGCAAAAATTCCAGCTTGATCAAGCGAGCTGGCGAAGGCAATCATGCCATAACGCGAAGAGCGACCATAAGTTGGTTTGACGCCGACTGTGTTAGTGAAAGAGGCGGGTTGACGAATTGAGCCACCGGTGTCGGACCCAGTTGCTCCAGCGCACAAATTAGCGCTAACGGCCGAAGCTGAACCGCCCGAAGAGCCTCCCGCGACCAAATCTTCATTTGAATCGTTGCGTTTGTAGGGGTTGATTACTTTTCCAAAATATGAGTTAGCGTTAGCCGAACCCATGGCAAATTCATCCATGTTGGTTTTGCCAAGACAAATCGCTCCAGCATCAAAAAGTTTTTGAGTAACAGTTGATTCGTAAGTTGGCACGAAATTTTCTAACATTTTTGAAGCGCAAGTGGTGCGAATATTTTTGGTGCAATACAAGTCTTTAATTCCGAGTGGTATTCCTTCTAAATCACGCATTGAGCCTTTAGCAATATTTTTATCGGCTTCTTTGGCTTGATTTAAAGCGATGTCAAAAGTTTCGGTTATAAAGCAATTTAGATGACGATTTTTTTCAATATTTTGAATATATGAATTGGTAATTTCGGTGGCGCTAAATTTTTTATTTTTTAATCCCGCAATAGTATCTTTTATGCTTAATTTTGTAAGTTCTGTCATGGTTTATGATTTTTTTAAATTGTATTTAATTATGCAATATAAAGCACGAAATCCATCTTTCCAAGTAATTTTTTTACCTTCCTCGTAGGTTCTGCCGTTATAGCTAATTCCAACTTCATAAATTCGACATTTCGTTTTGGCAATTTTAGCAGTGATTTCAGGCTCAAAGCCAAAGCGATTTTCTTCGATTTTAATGTTTTTAATAATGTCGCTTCGAAACGCTTTGTAACAGGTTTCCATGTCACTAAGATTAAGATTGGTGAAGATATTTGATAATGTTGTTAATATAAAATTGGCGACGCGATGCCAAAAATAAAGAACGCGTCGACTTTCGCCACTAATAAAACGCGAACCATAAACCGCATCAGCTTTATTTTCTAAAATCGGTGTAATAATTTTAAGATATTCCTTCGGATCATATTCCAAATCAGCGTCTTGAATTATGATGATATCGCCCGAAGCGCTGGCAATTCCTGTTCTAAGAGCTGAGCCCTTTCCTTGATTATGCGTTTGATAGATAACTTTATCAACCAAGGGCTCGATTTCATTTTGTAAAATTTCTCTTGTTCCATCGGTGGAAAAATCATCAACAATAATAATTTCTTGATGTTGATATGAAGAATTTTTTACCGCAAAAATAATTTCTTTAATAGTATTTTTTTCGTTGAAACAAGGAATTATAACTGATAAAATCATTTTGAAAAATTTAAAAATTTATTAACATTGTTAGAAATGATAATCAAAAATACCAATAAAATAATTAAATTTCTAGACCTCGATTCAAAAAAAAATTTATTTTTTTTTGCTATTTTATTTTATGGAATATTTTTCTTACCAATTATTCTTTATGCCTATTTTTATTGCGATGATAAAATTTTAATATACTCAGTCTTCGTTGATGTAAAATTATATGGTAAGAGTTTTTTTGAAGTCTGTTATGAATCTTTCAAGGGCTTTCTGAATGCTGGAAGATTCTACGGTTTATATCTAACCCATTTTATAATTTATTATTTTTTCAATGACAGATTTAGCTATTATATTGTAAAATCAATATTCAATTTAATCTCGGTAGTTAGCTTTGCGTGGCTATTAAAACTAATAACAAAAAATTCCGATAATTATAGAGCATTTATCTTTTTTATGCCTATTTTATTTTTGAGCTCTATAATGGTTGATCCTTTAACCTCACAAGGTCTATCAACTCAATATACGGCGATTTCTATTGCTCTTGCCTCGGGTTTTTATATTTTGTGGCGTGAGAAAAAAAATAAAAAATATTTTTTTCTATCTTGGATATTTTTTATTTGGTCTTTTTTTCATTATGAGATTGGCATTTGTATCGTGCCAATTTTCATAGTGCTTGCAATAAGATTTAGGATCCAATCCCAAGATTCAATATTTGATTTTAACTCACTAAAAAACATCAAAAAATATCTTTTATTATCAATTCAAGTTTGCTTCAAAGAATTAAGATTTTTTCTTATTCCATTTTTAATATGGGTGTTAATTTGCTTTTACTTAAGAAGTCGTCTTGGAGTAGGTTATGGTGGAATAGAGTTTGGTTTTAATATTAAAAATTTTTTCTTAGCTTGGATATTTCAAATGTGTGCTTCTTTGCCATTTGGATTTTTTCATGAAGATTTATATTGGTTTAAGCCAGAGTTACATGAAATTTGTTGGGCGGCGCTTCTTTTTGTTTTGGCATATTTTTTATTTTCTAAATTGATTCCAAAAATTAACCTGAAAAATAATTATCGCGACATTGTTTTAATAGGATTTATTTTGGTTTTGGTGCCATCGGGAATCATCAGTTTATCGAATAAATATCAAACCTGGACCCTTGCTACTGAATATAAAACTGCTTTTATTCAGGTATTTTTACAATTTCTTGGAATGGGTTTTTTATTAATAGCCTATATAAGCTACATTTTGAATAACTCTAGGCTTTATGTAAGCCAAAGAAGGCAAAAAATTATTATTCATTTCTTCGTATTAATATGCTCTTTTTCGGTGGCTTTGGTCAATATTTTTGATTATACAATTATTCCAAAAAAAAATATTAATGCAGGACAGACTCACATTAAGATGTTTGTCAAGGCTATAAAAAACGATGTTTTGCAAGATTTTCCGACCGAAGAAAAGGTTAGTGAAAAATTTTATAATTTATCAAAAGATGCAATTCAATTTTATGATTTTTTTGAAAATGATATTAATAAAAAAATCCCAGAAATTAAGAAGGATTATAAGGATTTAAATGTTTTTTATTCTTTCATTCCAGGATTTTTTACTTCACATTTTTTATCTTATCATAATAAAACTAACGCATTGCTAATATCAAATTATTTTGATGAAAAAAATATAGAATTTTTCAAGAAAAATATAAAGCTTGAGAATTTTTATTATGCGGATTCTTGGCTATATAATTTAAACATTAAAAATAATAATAAAAAAAACCTCGCAGGTTTTATAATTGCTGGAAAGCTTGATAGAGTTGGTTATGCTTGCGATAATATTAAATCAAAATCAACTCAAAATTGTTACAGAATTTTAAATGTTGTGGCGCCAAAAATATTTATTGATAAAGAATATCTGTTTAATCTCGCGACAATAATTGAAAATCTAAATACGGCATTTGGAGAAAATATTTTTAAAGATTCTTTCGAGCAAATCGAAGAAAATCTTAAGAAGAGCAAAGATGGAATTTTGATAAAACTTGATAATAAAATTTATAAGATAAAAAGACCTTAAATTTAAAAATATTATCGAGCTTTTTCGATCAAGCTGAGAAGCTGTTTTTTATTCAAAAATTCACTAGCAAGAAGACCATTTTTAGCATTCGGACCGTAAACCGCATTAAACGGAATGGCGTAACGATTATGCTTGGCTAAAAATTTCATTACATCAGAATCAGGCTTGGTAATATCTGCTCTTAAGCCAATAATTTCTCCACTTTTCAGCTTTCTAGTAATTTCCTTATCATTTAAAACTAACATTTTATTGAATTTGCAAGTTAAGCACCAATCGGCGGTTACATCGACAATTATTATTTTATTTTGAGCGATTAGATTTTGTAAAATTGATTCGTCAAAAAATTGCCAATAAGTATCTTGTTCGGATTTTGATTTTAATTGGCGATCATGGAAATCAAAGGGCAGGGTGAATGATAAAATTATAACTAAAGTTATAAAAATTATTTTAACCATTTTGGTTTTAATTTTTAATGAGCAGAAAATTAAAATTGAAAAAACCGCCACCAATAATGACGGAAAAATTCCGATTGTATTACTTAAAACGAAGGTAAGCCAAACCGCTGTGGCAACTAAGAAACCCGCCATCAAATGCTTTATTTTCATCATCCATTTTCCGGGTTTTGGTAAAAAATTTATAAGTTGCGGAGAAATTATTAATATTATATAAGGTGCGGAAAATCCAACTCCAATAAAAGTAAAAATCAGTAAAATTGTTAAAAAATCTTGAGTGATTGCAAAGGAAATAGCGCTTCCTAAAAATGGTGCCGAACATGGAGTGGCAAGGAGAACCGCCAATATTCCTGATAAAAAATTAGGCATAAAAATATTTTTTTGCGCTTCTTTTTCAGAAATTTTTTTATCAAGAAGTGTGGCTAAAATTTGACTAAAAGTTATTTCAAAAATTCCCAAAAGTTCGGCGATAAAAAATGTT
>CAMDCJ010000018.1 GCA_945890035.1 Rickettsia typhi | reverse complement strand
TTTAAGAACACTCGAAAGGCTTCATGCCCTAGCTCGGTATAATCACCCTCCCCTTGCGGGAGGGTAAAATTTTCTGCAAGAAAATTTTGGGAGGGGGTTAAAATAAAATCAAGAAATTGTCTTTTTGTAATTTTTTTGTTTTAGTTTTCGTGATAATATTAAACTCGTTGTTGCTGATGGTTTTTGACCCCTCACGGCTCCCAAATCGCAACTACCGTTGCGATTTTATCGCCCGCTCTCCCTCAAGGGGAGAGCTATGACACCGAAAACTTTGAAACTATTACAACAATTTTAGGGGCGTAACCCCTCAAGGGGGGAGCTAAAGCGCGAAAGCTTTTAAAAGTTTGTTAAATCTTTAATTTCGCCCTACAAAACTTGGAGCTTCTACTTGTTCTAAAAACTTACCATCATTCCCGCGATTCGCTGTTGCTCGCGAAGGATTGTCTTGAGAACTCAGAGGTTGATCACTCTTTATGCCTTGTTGTTGCTCCTTAGATAATGCCAAGTAACGATTGAATCCCCCCGCAAGCTCACAAGCTAAAATATTTAATTGACCAACTTGTCGAGAACCTTCCTTACCGACCACATCAATACCACATAACCTTTCATCAACCTTCAATGCCATTGCTTGCGAAGAAACATATGGCTGATCTGATATCGCCATACCAGCATTAAAATTAAAAACTTTTCGCGGTTCAACTTTTTCAATAAATGCTTTTAATGTATGTGTAGTATCTGGTCTTGATCCATCAGGTTTTCTTTTAGCATCAATAAAAGTTATTTTAATATTATTAACTAGATCTTTTATTCTTGCAGAATTTTCATTATCAACAGAAGTTATGTCAAAATCATTAACTTGTTTTTTTATACTTTTAAAAATTTCTTTAGCAATATCGGTTTCTGTAGGGAATTTAATGCCATATGTTTTGGTAAAATGCGCAACTTCTAAACTTCTTAGTTCGTTCACAGTAATTTTAGGAATACCTTCTATTTCTTTATTTAAATCATCTAAGTTTTTCTCATTTTTATCATTATTTTTGAAAAATTGATTTATATCTTTTAATAAAGTTTCTTTATTAATATCAGTTTCTTTAGAAAGTGTAATGTTATATTCTTTTAAAAAATACGCCCTTCTTCGCTCATCCAAAATTATTTTAGAAATAAATTGTATTTCTTTATTTAAATCATCTGGTGTTTTTTCATTTATACCATTAATTTTGGGTGACCGATTTATTCTTTCTAATAAAATTTCTTTGGCAAAGCTTTCGCTATCAAGCCAAGCATCTCTTTCTCCAACAAGAAAAAATATTTCTTTGGGATTTTCATTAATTTTTGGTAAAAAATATCTTAAGAAATCATTCAGTCTATTCTCCATTCCTTTTTGCGAGGCGCCAAAAATAATTACAGATTCATATTCCTTGCCTGACTCAGGCGATACCTCCGCAACAAAACCAATTTTTTCAAAATCTTGCATTAATTGCTGTTTTGTTTCATCGCTAAAATGATTAGATGGATCGATTTGTTGACGCTCTCCACTGCCACGAATTTTTTGAAAAATATGTTCTTGCAATAAACCATTTAAATCTTTTTCGCTAGTTTCTTTATCCAAAATTTCTTTTAAATTTGAATCATTTGGGGCGAATCTTCTTTTAATTCCGTCAAACTCATAATGATATAAAATTCTAGCTAAAGAATTTAATTTCTCTTCACTACTCAATCCAAATGCTTGGGAGAATATTTCTCTAATCTTTGGCATAGTTTATTTGAAATTATTCATTATATTTTATTAATGATTTTTATCTCTTTCTTATCGCGTCAACTGGCATCGCTAAATTTGATATGAACTAAGAAAAACTAAGGTTCTAGAGCTTTCTTGATTTTGTTTTTGATAAAAAAATTAAAAACAAAACTAATCCCAAACAATAAATAAAATTCCAATTCGCCATGGTTAAATTTAGGAAATAAAATTGCGGTTCGTCGCATCGAATTGCCTTAGTCTTAAATAAAGCCTCTCTAAGTTGTTCGATATTATCAATATTGTCAAAATTTGATGAAGAACAACTATCGGGGCCAGCGAAAATTTTCATCTCAACTCCCGAATGATAAAAAGCGATTCCGGCATTAATAAAAAAAGTTAAAGCACATAAAATTGCACCAATTTTTTGATATTTTATTAATTTTTTTATCAATAAGAAAAATAATGCAATTACAATAATTATAAAAAATGGTTTGCGTTGATGATAACACAAAACACAAGGCTCGAAACCAAAAATATATTGCGAAATATAAGCCGAAATTAATGCTAAAAAAGACGAGAAAAGAGCTAAAAATAAATAATTTTTTGCCAAATCTTTTTTAAATTTTTCTAAAAAATAAGTTTTTATTTTGAATATTTTTGAAAACATTTTTAAAAAAAATTATAATGATTTTAAAATCTTTTTTGCCAAATCTTTGCGCAACTCAACCGCTGGTTGATCAAATGGATTAATCTCTTGCGCGTAAGCTACCACTATGGTTTCCAAGAACATTTGCATCATCAATCCCGCAATAACTTTTTCATTAACATCGTCGATTTCAAAAATACGAATTGGTAATTTTTTTTGATTCAAAACTTCAATAGTGGTTTGATGCTCAACCTCAAGAATTTTAGAAAGTTTTTTACCGCCAAACAAAGTTTCGCAACCCGCCAAATCTTTAATTTTAAAATCATTTTTATGATTTTTAGCGATTATAAAATTAAAAAATTTATCACGATTTCCTTCAAGATAAAGTTGCAATTGGCTATGCTGGTCAACCGTTCCCATGGAATTTATCGGCGTCGAACCAAACGAATTTTTCCCCAAAGATTCCGCCCATAATTGACGGTACCAATCGGTAAAATTTTTAAAATCATCAACATAAGGCATCACTACATTATTAATAAAACCATCTTCGTAAAGTTTTAATTGTGTTGCGCAAGAATTAATAATTTCGTCGTCATTTAAAAAATTTTCAAGAACTTCTTTGGCGCCATCGCGTACCTTGGCAACATCTACGCCAGCAAGTATTGCTGGCAATAAACCGACAATTGAAAAACATGAATATCGACCACCAATTTGCGTTGGATGATTAGCGATTTTAGCGTTAATTTTTGTAGCAATTTTGCCAATTGAATTGTTTGGTGATTCGGTTATAAAAATAAATTGTTCGGCAAAATTTTTAATTTTTTGCTTATGCATTTCATCGATTACTACGAGGGTTTGGCAAATAGTTTCAATGGTTTCGCCCGATTTACTAATTACCACAAAAAAACTATTGCGAAAATCAATTTTTTTAATTTGATTATTGATGGTAATTGGGTCAATTGACTCAATAAATTCAACTTTTTCTTGAAATTTTAATGAACATAAAGTTTTGCCACCAAGACTAGAACCACCGACTCCAAGAACAATAATTTTTTTGTAACCTTCGGCGATTTTGGCAAGCTTTTTAAATTCATTCAAATCATTTTTTTGTTGAACAATATTTAAAGCTAAAATTTCGGAATTTTTAATTTGTTTGCGCAATTTATTTCCAGCATTTAAACATTTTTTAAAATGTGCTTTAACTTTTTCGTTGTTCGGAATATTTTTAAAACTTTGAGAATAAATTTTATCTTTGGTCATAATTTTTTTTAAAAAAATTTTATTAGTTGCAATAGTTCTAATTTAAATTTAATGTTATCTTGATTTTTATTTTATTTTTTTGCTAAAATCTGAAATCAAAACTATTTTATCACGGCTAGGTAGCAAAGTGGTAATGCAGAAGCCTGCAAAGCTTCTATACGCCGGTTCGATTCCGGCCCTGGCCTCCACAATTCAAACCTCACAAAATTCCAAATAAGAAATCATTAATCGAAATCTATTTTCTTTTAGTAATTTTTGGATCACGCAAATAAAGTGGTAAAATATCTTGCGAATCTTTATTTTGCAAAAACTTTCTTTGTCCATAAATCGCCACATCTATAGCCAAAATCATATCTTCTTGATTTGATTTTAATAAATGTTTGTTAAAAATTTTATTGGCTGAACCACATAAAAATTCGTCTTCTTTAATTTCTGATAAAATATCATTAACATTACTAATCACTGGGCTTATGACCTCTTCAAGATTATTATTTGCGCCATATTTTGCAAAATAAACTTCATCTTTGTTAGCTTGAATTACAACATTAATTTTTGAATAATTTTTTGAATATTTATAAGCTAAAACTTCGCAACAATTAACCGTTAAGATTGGTTTTGGAATAGTAATTTTGATAATTTTTAGTACCGCCAAGGCAACTCTGATGCCGGTGTAGCTTCCTGGCCCGTTGGTACCAACGATTAAATCTAAATCATTGAAAGTAATTTTATTGGCGTCGAGTAAATTTTTTATTTCCAAAACTAGCATTTCAGAATGCTTAGCTTCTTGCAAATAATTTTTTTCTCCTAAAATTTTTTCATTATCCATTAAAACGATTGACATCGACGAAGTTGAGCAATCAAAAGCTAAGGTAAGCATTAGTTTAAAACCGTTTTTGAACTTGGAATATCTAGAGAGAAATTTGGAATTTTGATTTCAAAAATTTCTTTATTCGCTATTTTTTCAATGCGATATTTCCCCGACATTATTCCCGATGGATATTTCAAATGAACACCGCTTGAATATTGGTAAGCCCCATTCGGTAAAATCAACGGCTTTTCACCGACAACGCCCTCGCCTTCAATCTCTTGAACATTACCGCATTCATCAACAATTCGCCAATATCGCGCTAATAATTTTATGGATTCGAGACTTTTATTTTTGATACGAACATGATAAGCCCAGATAAATAATTCGCCAATTTGATTGGTTTTATTGTCAATAAATTCTGGCCAAACACTCACCTCTATTTCATTTGTGACTTCTACATATGGCTTTTGCTGTAATAATTCGGTGGGAACTAAAAATTCATTTGTAGCTTTGAAAATTTGGGAGAAGGTTTTCATTTTAAGAAATTGATTTTTGAGTTCAAATTTATTATTAACAACTTGAAGAATAATTTAACAATTACATTCTTTCTGTCAAGTCAACAACTCTAACCAATTCTTTTAAATCAATAACTCCTTCTACAACCTTTTCTAAACCATCTTCAACCATCGGCACAAATCCTTTAGTGAGAGCATATTTTAACATGTCTTTACGAGTTTGATTTTGAACAATCATTTCATCAAGTTCGCGATCAAAAGGTAATATTTCAGAAATCGCAATTCGCCCTTTATATCCAGTGCCAGAGCATTTATCACAACCAGTTGCTTTGAATAGCTTACTAACTTCAGCAAAACGATTGCCAAGTAATTTCTTTTCATGATCTTCGATTGGCGCTTCTTTTTTACAATGAACGCATAATTTTCTAGCGAGCCTTTGTGCTATTATTCCAATTAACGAACCTGACATTAAATAATTAGGAACGCCGATATTCATCAATCGCGGAATGGCGCTTAATGCATCGTTGGTGTGAAGAGAGCTATAAACTTGGTGACCCGTCATCGCCGCTTGAATGGCGGTAACCGCAGTTTCTTTATCACGAATCTCACCGACTAGAATCACATCGGGATCTTGACGCAAAATCGCCTTGATACCCGTCGCAAAATCCATACCAATATCATTTTTAATATTTGATTGACGAATCAGAGGAATGTGATATTCGACCGGATCCTCAAGCGTCATAATATTTTTATCGATCGAGTTTATGTAGTTTAAAATTGTATAAAGTGTAGTGGTTTTACCTGAACCCGTTGGACCCGTAAGAATTATCACGCCCTCAGGTCGTTTAACCATTCTTTTTAAAATTTCGATACAATGCTCAGAAAATCCTAGCTTATCAAGGGTTATCACCGATTGCTTTTCATCAAGAATACGCATAACGATGTTTTCGCCGTTAATAGTTGGCTGAGTCGAAACACGAAAATCAATTTTTCTACCTAAAATTTCGGATTCGATACGACCATCTTGAGGCTTTCTAGTTTCTGCTATATTCATTCCAGCCATAATTTTAATACGCACTGCAATCGCTGACCAGTAGTCTTTGTGCACACTTCTAATTTGCACCATTTTTCCATCAATACGATAACGAACGCGTAAAAATTGCGCCTCTGGTTCAAAGTGCAAATCTGATGCGCCATGGTGAACTGCGTCGTTTAAAACCGCATCCACTAAACGCACCATCGGACTTTTATAATCGCCGCGCAATTGCGTTTCATCATTCATTTTTGCGGCACCACCACTCTCGATCTCTTTCAAAATACCTTCGATCGACATCTCATAATCATAATATTGATCAATCGATTGCATTATTTCAGTTTCAGAAACGAAAACTGGATCAATTCTAAAATTTGGTGGAAAAAATCGACGCATTTGGTCGATGGCAATGATGTCAAAAACATCAACCATCGCTACTAAAATTGAGTCCGCGGTATAAGAAACGGGAATTAGTTTATTGTGAACTGCGAAATCTTTAGGAATTTTTTTAACTAATTTTGAATCAACAATCGACGCCTTTAAATCAAATTTTTTAAGACCTGAAGATTCGTTTAAAATTTCGCCCAAAGCACCTTCGGAAACGAAACCCATATCAACCAAAATAACACCCAAACTTCTGTTATTGCCAATTCTTTCTCGTTCTTTTAGGGCAATATTTAACTGATCTTCCGAAATAACTTTTTTATCCAATAATTTACTACCAACATCGGACCCAGAAGAAACCGGCGATTGTTGTATATTTTCAATAGTTTTATTTTCAGTATTTGATTTTATCATCGAATTTAAAAATTGGTTTTTTTAAATTTGCTATTGTTAGATTCCAAAGTCAATAATTTAAAATTTTTTGTATCATATTTTTTTATTTTAATTAATTTTATTACAACTTTTGTAAATTTTATTTATTTCAATTTTTAAATTCATGTCTGTAGTTGTTAGATTTGCTCCATCGCCAACTGGCTATCTCCATATCGGCGGAGCGCGCACCGCTTTATTCAATTATTTATTTGCCAAAAATAATTCTGGAAAATTTTTATTACGCATTGAAGATACCGACAAAGAACGCTCAACAACTCAAGCAATCGATGCAATTATACAAGGACTTGATTTGCTTGGCTTAAAACATGATGGCGATTATATTTTACAATCAAAAAATATCGAAAGACATTCTGAAATTGCTCACAAACTTCTTGAAAAAAATCAAGCTTATTTGTGCTACACTTCGGCTGAAGAGTTGGAAGAAATGCGTCAAAATGCCGAAAAAAATGGACAAGTTTTTCGTTTTAAAAGTCCGTGGCGTGACAAAATTATGTCGCAATCTTCAACTGTTAAACCCGTGATTCGCCTTAAAGCCCCGCTTGAAGGTTCGACGATTATTGAAGATCTAGTTCAAGGAAAAACTGAGGTAAAAAATAATGAGTTAGATGATTTGGTTTTACTCAGAGGCGATGGCTCTCCAACTTACATGCTGGCAGTTGTTGTTGATGATCATGATATGGATATTACTCATGTCATTCGTGGCGATGACCATTTTACCAACGGCTTTCGTCAAAAAATTATTTACCAAGCGCTAAATTGGAATGTTCCGCAATTTGCTCATATCCCTTTAATCCACGGTGCTGATGGCGCTAAAATGTCGAAGCGTCACGGCGCTACTTCTGTAATTGAATATAAAAATCTTGGATATTTGCCCGAAGCGGTTCGCAATTATCTTTTGAGACTCGGTTGGTCACATGGCAATGATGAAATTATTAGCGATGAACAAGCTATTGCCTTGTTTAATGTATCGAGCATCGGCAAGTCTCCGTCGCGTTTTGATTTTGCAAAATTAAATCATCTCAACAAGCATTATATAAAAAATAAAAACAATGATGATTTGTTTTTTTTAGTGAACGAATTATTGGATCACAAAATTTCTAACGAAGATCAACAAAAATTTTTAAAAATAATTAATTTTTCAAAAGAAAAAGTTGAGTTAATTCCGCAATTAGCAAAAATTTGTGAAATTTATCAAGAAAATTTTCATGAAAAAATTAATGAAATTGATCAAAAAATTATCGATGAAAAAAAATTATTACTCACAAATTTAAAAGATTTGTTTCTAGAAATTAATGATTGGAATCACGATTCAATAAAAAATAATCTTGATGATTTTTGTAAGAAACATAATCTAAAAATTAAAGATTTTGGTCCAGTTTTAAGAATCGCTTTAACATTTTCTTCATCTTCCGCTGGCGGAATTTTTGATGTTATTGAACTTCTTGGAAAAAATGAAGTAATTTCAAGAATAAATCTTGCACTTTAATTCTAAAAAATTAAAACTTTTTTTGAAAAAAATTAATTAATTTAAAAAAAATTATGAAAAAAATTTTAGCTTTACTAAGTGTCGTTTTATTTGGAATTTCCAACGCTAATGCTGGAATATTAAGCCCCTTTGCCAGCACTTTTATTACCCTAGAATTGGGAAAATCAGTTATGTCCCACAAATCAATTAATTCTAAGTTTGAAAGTAGTAATGATTTTTTTGAAAATTTAAGACAATTTGAAGATGTTGCTATAGGCGGTCATATTCGCTTTGGATTCCTTGGCGTCAACGTTAATTGGTCACAAACTTCTTTAAAAAACAATCGACTTAATGGCTTAAATTCTTTAGAAGGATCCGCTAAATATAAATCTGATCAAATTAATACCACCGCTTTATTATTCTTACCAATTATTCCAACTCGCGCTGAACTATTTGTTGAAGCCGGAACTGTTGACATTGGAAGTAAGCTTCATTATACTCCAACCGGTGGAACAAAAGTTCAACGCAAATCTCATGAAACCATTGGTCTTTATGGTATTGGCGCCCAAGTTTCACCATTTGGTGGCGATTTCATTCGCCTATCAGCCCAAAGATATATTGGAAAAGTTGGATTGCTCGACACAAACTACACAACGGTTCGTCTCGGATATCTAAAATCTTTCTAAATATCTTGATTAATTTTTTCGGAAAGCCTTCCTGAATTTTATCTCAACATTATAATGCCTAATAATTTCTTGTTCACCTCGGAATCAGTTTCCGAAGGTCATCCCGACAAGGTTTGCGACCAAATTTCCGATAGTTTGGTTGATGCCTATTTATCAAAAGATAATCAATCTCGACTTGCCATAGAAACTTTTGCAACAACTAATCGCGTAATTATTGGAGGCGAAATTCGTGCTCCCGAAATTTCCAAAAATGATGTTGAAAACATTATTCGACAAACCGTTAGGGAAATTGGTTATGAACAAAATGGTTTTAATTGGAAAAATCTTGAAATTACCAATTTAATCCATGGACAATCGCCCGATATTGCTATGGGAGTTGATGCCAATGCTAATAAAGATGAAGGCGCGGGAGACCAAGGAATTATGTTTGGTTATGCTTGCGACGAAACTTCTGAATTAATGCCGGCACCAATTTTTTACGCTCATCGTATTTTGCATAATATTATGGATGCGGTTCGTGCCAAAAAAATTCCCAATCTCGGACCCGATGCCAAAAGTCAAGTCACTTTAAAATATGAAAATGGCAAACCCATTTGTGCCGAAACAATTTTGGTTTCGATTCAACATCCCGAAGAATTTACGCAACAAAATGTTCGCGACATAATTCAACCAATTGTTGAGCAATCAATTCCTGCTGGCTGGATGTGCGAAGATAAAAAATTTCTAGTAAACCCAACGGGTAAATTTGTAATCGGCGGACCCGACGGCGATGCTGGTTTGACGGGTCGCAAAATCATTGTCGATACCTACGGCGGATCATCACCACACGGTGGCGGAGCTTTTTCTGGAAAAGACCCAACTAAAGTCGATCGTTCCGCAGCCTACATGGCAAGATATTTGGCAAAAAACATTGTTCACGCTGGATTGGCTGAAAAATGCACCATTCAAATCTCTTACGCCATCGGTGTTTCTAAGCCTTTATCGCTTTATATCAACACTAATAAAAATGAAATTATTGACGAAAAACTTGTTAAAATTATTAATGAGTTAGTTGATTTATCACCGCGCGGAATTAGAAATCATTTGCAATTAAATCGTCCAATTTATAAAAGAACGGCAACTTACGGACATTTTGGTCGCAAGCCTGAAAGTGACGGCGGATTTTCTTGGGAAAAAACCGATTTATCTGAAAAATTAAAAACATTTTTTTAATGATTTACAATATTTTGTTGGTCGGTTTTGGTGGCGCAATTGGTTCAATTTTGCGCTACCTAACCACCGAAGTTTTAACTAAATCTTGCAAAATTTTAACAAGTTCTATCGGTAAATTCCCAGTCGGGACATTTGCCGTAAACATAATTGGCTCTTTAGTCGCGGGTATTTTATATTTTTTCATCATAAAAAATTTTGAAGATTTTTCTCCGCAATTAAAAAATTTTTTATTAGTTGGAATTCTTGGTGGCTTTACAACTTTCTCCGCATTCACTTTAGATTTTTTCCGCCTCTTTACTTCAGGTAATCACATTCAAGCCTTGATTTATGCGACCTCATCTGTAATATTAGCAATATTAGCGATGTTTTTCGGCTTTTATTCAACAAAATTTATTTTTGCTTAATGCAATCTATCCTAGTAAATCAAGACTTAGCGTCATTACGCATCGACAAATTGTTATGCAAAAAATTTGATATTTCTTTTTCACTTGCTCAAAAATTAATTCGTGAAAAGAAAATTAAAATTAATGACAAAAAAGCTGACACTAACTACAAAGCACAAATCGGCGACACGATTTTAATTTTTGTAAATTTGCCTCCGCGAATTGAAAATAGCATTTCCAAGCCATCAATTTCTAAACAAAAACAACAAAAATTTTGGGATACAACAATTTTTGAAGATGAAAATATTTTAGTGGTCAATAAACCTTCCGGTCTAGCAACTCAAGGCGGAAGCGGTATTGATATTTCTGTCGATGACTTTGTAAGTCTCAAAAAATATCAATTAGTTCATCGTCTCGATAAAGACACTAGCGGACTTTTATTGATTGCCAAAAATAATGTAAGTGCTGAATTTTTAACCAATTGTTTTAAAAATAAAACTATAAACAAAACCTACATAGCGTTGGTTTACGGGCAGGTTAAAAAAGAATCGGGAATTATCGATATTCCTTTGGCAAAGAAAAGAATTGGTAAAAATGAAAAAGTGCAAGCCGATATTGAATTTGGCAAATCCGCCGTTACAAAATACAAAGTTTTAAAACTTTTTAACGATTACACTGAGCTTGAATTATCGCCAATTACGGGGCGCACACATCAACTTCGCGTTCATTGCAAAGAAATTGGTCATCCAATTTTAAATGATGTAAAATATGGCGGATCAAAGGTTTTATGCAAAGATAGATTTTCTAGATTATGCCTTCACGCTTACAAAATAAACATTGAAAATTACTTCGGAAAAACTTTAAATTTACAAACTCCGCGTCCAAACTTTACTTTAAAATAAATTTTATTAAGATAAATTTTTAATTTTTTAAAACATTTTCGGTGGCAAAAATATAAAAATGACAACACAAAATTTAAATCTTAACCCCCATAAAATTGAAGAAGAGCGCCACGACAACTTCTTGCGCCCCAGCTTTCTTGGCGATTTTATCGGACAAGAAAAACTCAAAGAAAATCTAGAAATTTTTTTAAATTCCGCTAAAAGTCGCAATGATTCACTCGATCACACTTTATTTTATGGACCACCCGGACTCGGCAAAACAACTTTAGCGCAAATTATCGCTCACGAAATGGGCGTTGGTTTTAAAAGCACTTCCGGACCAGTAATTTCTAAGTCGGGAGACTTGGCGGCGATTTTAACAAATTTACAAGCGGGCGATATTTTATTCATCGATGAAATTCATCGTTTAAATAAAAATGTTGAAGAAATTTTATATTCGGCGATGGAGGATTTTAAACTCGACATTATTATTGGCGAAGGACCGTCGGCGCGCGCCATTAAAATCGATTTACCAAAATTTACTTTAGTTGGCGCCACAACTCGCTTAGGAGCCATTGCTAATCCTCTTAAAGACCGCTTCGGAATTCCTTTGCGCATTAATTTTTATAATGTCAAAGAACTTGAACAAATCATCGAAAGAGACGCCAAAATTTTAAATATCGGCATCGAAAATTTCGCCAGCAAAGAAATCGCTAAACGCTCGCGCGGAACTCCTCGGATCGCCATTCGTCTTTTAAAAAGAGTGCGTGATTTTGCCATCAATGCCAATCAAGAAATTATCACTCAAAAAATTGCCGATTACGCTCTTACCCAACTTGAAATCGATAACTACGGACTTGATGCTTCCGATCATCGCTATTTGCGTTTTATTGCCGAAAATTATCGTGGCGGACCAGTTGGCGTCGAGACAATTTCATCGGCGATTAGCGAAGAAAGAGACACCGTCGAAGATTCCATCGAGCCTTATTTAATTCAACAAGGCTTTATTGAAAAAACTCCGCGCGGTCGCGTTATTACTGAAAAAACTTGGAATATTTTTAAAAATTTATGACTTCAAAAAAAATTTTATTAATTATCACCGGAAGTATCGCTTGCTACAAGTCGATTGAATTAATTCGACTACTCAAGAAAAAATCTTTTGAAGTAAATTGCATTTTGACCAACGGCGCCAAGGAATTTATAACACCACTTTTAGTTTCATCAATTTCTGGCACCAAAACTTTTGATCAATTATTTTCCGTCGATGATGAAATTGAAATGGGTCACATTAATTTATCACGACAACATGATTTAATCGTTATCGCGCCGACCAGCGCTGATTTCATCGCGAAAATTGCCAATGGTTACGGCGACGATTTAGCCAGCGCAACAATTTTGGCGAGCGATAAAAAAATCATTTTTGCACCCGCCATGAATGAAAAAATGTGGCTCAATGACATTACGCAAAAAAATATTACCAAAATTTTACAAAATAATTTTGCAATGATCGAGCCAGAAAAAGATGTTTTGGCTTGTGGCGAAGAAGGTTATGGAAAAATGGCATCGCCTGCAAAAATTGTTGAAGAAATTGAAACTTTTTTTAAAAATCAAAATATTTTAGCTGGAAAAAATATTTTAATTACCGCGGGATCGACTATTGAACCAATTGACCCCGTGCGCTTTATTGGTAACAAATCTTCGGGCAAACAAGCTTTGGCAATTGCCAAAGTTTTAAATGAAATGGGGGCAAATGTTAAAATAATTGCCGGCAATTTATCGCAAAACATTAATCCCTCACTAAAATCAACAGTTTTTGTCAATACTGCGCAAGAAATGTTTGAGGCAGTTAAAAGTTCATTAGATTCAATGGATGTTTTTATTGGATGTTCCGCGGTTGCCGATTATCGTGTCAAAAATTATTCTGCGCAAAAAATTAAAAAATCTCAAAATCAAAATTTAACTTTAGAACTCGAAAAAAATCCTGATATTTTAGAGTTTGTTGGAACCTCTTCAAATCGACCAGCTCTAGTTATTGGCTTTTGTGCTGAAAGCGAAAATTTACTTGAATATGCTCAAGAAAAATTAATCAAAAAAAATTGTGATTTAATTGTGGCAAACGATATTGAAAATGGCAAAATTTTTGGAAGCGATTTCACTTCGGCTTATTTTGTTGAAAAAAATCATCATAGCAATTTATTCAAAGGCACCAAAACGCAATTGGCGCAAAATCTTGCTGATATTATTGCCAAAAAATAGATAAATTTTTTAAAATTTATAGGCAATGCGAATTTCCGTAGTTCGAAATAAACCACGATAATTCTTGATAATTAAGCTCTTCACCGATGGTGTATAAAATATTTTGATGATATTCTGCCAACCATTTTTTTTCGGGGTAAGTGAGCATTTTAAAGTCGATTAAACTAAAATCGAATGGAGCTAAGGTTAAAGTTTTAAAGCATAAAAATTTTTCATCAAATTCTGTAACCAGCATAAGATTTTCTAAGCGAATTCCATATTCACCCTCTTTATAAAATCCCGGTTCATTTGATAAAATCATGCCGACTTGCAAAGCTTGATGCGAATTTTTACTAATCGAACAAGGTCCTTCATGCACTGATAAGAAGCTTCCAACGCCATGTCCCGTGCCGTGATCATAATTTTTTCCTACATTCCAAAGATATGAGCGCGCTAGAATATCAAGTTGCGCACCACTGGTTCCGCGCGGAAATTTTATTCTCGCCAAGGCAATATGACCCTTCAAAACTCGCGTATAATCTTCTATCATTTCATCACTTGGCTTGCCAATGGCAATGGTACGCGTGACATCCGTCGTTCCACAAAAATCGTCACCAAAATATTGTCCACCTGAATCAAATAAATATAAGGAATTTCCTAAAAATTCTTTATTAGTTTGCGCCGTTGAACGATAGTGAATTATGGCGCCGTTAGATTCAAATCCTGAAATAGTTTCAAAACTTGGATAAAGAAAATGATTAGATTTTTTACGAAGCTCCAACAATTTTTCTTGCGCCGAAATTTCTGAAATTATTTGATGTTTTTTTTGAGAATTATAGAGCCAAAATAGGAATCTAACTAGAGCAACAGAATCATGATAATGCGACTTTTCTGCGCCGATTATTTCTTGAGTATTTTTAACGGCTTTTAAAATTTCGATTGGACAATTTTTGTGAAAAAATTTAATATTATGCTTTTCAAAAACTTCGCAAGTCCAATAATTTGTAGTTCTTTTGTCAATTTGAATTGTAATTTTTTGCGCAGAAAAAATCTTAAGATATTCTTCAAATTTTTGCTTAGAAACTATCTCGATATTTTCTAAATTAATATTTTCAAACCTTTCTTCCTCGCCGAAAATAATTAATTTACCATTTTTAAAAAGTAGAGCCTGCGCTAGAAACAAAGGGGTAAACTCAACATCGTCACTTCTAATATTCAAAAGCCAATTTAAATTTTCAGGCTTGGAAATAAAAATTCCATCACTTGCAAAATTATTCAAAAGTTTTGATTTTTTTTGCTCGAAATCTTCGCCAACTAAATTTAGCGGACAAGAAAAAACTGGCGAACAATTCACAATAGGCTTATCAACCCAAATTTCATCAATAGGATTTTTTTGTAAAAAAGTAATTTTGGATAAAAAAACTTCGCATTCATCTACAAAATTTTTACTCAATAATTTTGGATCTAAAGCCAAATTTTGCGTTTCATCAACAAATTCTTTAAGCCAAGAAATTAAAGACTTATCGGCAATATTTATAATTTCAAATTCATTTAAATTAAGTTGTTGTTTAGCTTGTAAAATATAACGACCATCGGTGAAAAAATAATTTTTTTTCTGACCAAAAATTATAGTGGCGCTTGACCCAGTAAAACCACAACTAAATTCAATTTTTTTTTGATTTTGCGGAAGATATTCCGAAAAAAATTCGTCGGAATTGGGCAATAAAAAATAGTCAAAATTATTTTTTATTAAGAAGTCTTTGATTTTTTTCATGAAAATTAATTAATTGTAAATTTAAATAATTTTTTGAAGAAGTTTTTGTGCTTTTTTCTTGTTTTGCTCGCCGGCTTTAACACCTAATTCGATTGCTTTTTCTAAAGAAATATCACATTTGGAAGTGGTTTCAAAAATTTCACTTCCATCATAATCAATAATTGATGTTTTTAAAATTAATTTTTTATTTTCGATATAGGCGTAAGCTCCAACTGGCGTAGTACAAGAAGCTCCTAGTTCGCGCAGAAAAGCTCTTTCACTTTTAACGCAAATTTGCGTTGGCTCATCATTAACTTTTTGTAAAATTTTTGCCAAATTTTTGTCTTTTTCACGAATTTGAAGAGCTAAAGAACCTTGTCCGCCCGATGGCAACATTTTTTCAACATTGAAAATTTCGGTAATTTTATTTTCTTTGCCCAAGCGTATCAAACCAGCAACCGCCAAGATCGCGCCATCAACTTCATCATTTTCAATTTTACCCAAACGCGTATCGATATTGCCACGAAAATTGACAACTTTTAAATCAGGACGCTCTCTGAGAATGTAAGCTTTGCGCCTAGTTGAGGAAGTGCCAATTATAGCATTTTTTGGTAATTTTTTAAATGAGGAATATTTTTTTGAAACAAAGCAATCTCTTGAATCAAGAAGCTTGGTGAAGGCACAAATTTCTGTGTCCTCGTGAATTATTGGCGGAATGTCTTTTGAAGAATGGACTGCAACATCAATTTTATTATTTATTAAAGCCTCTTCGAGTTCTTTGATAAATAAGCCCTTGCCTCCGATTTCGGCAAGATTTTTATCTTGAATTTTGTCTCCCGAAGTTACGATCGGAATAACTTCAATCTTAACTTCTGGAAAAAAATCAGCGATTAAAAGATGAACTTCTGCAACTTGAGAAAGAGCTAGATTGCTAGCTCTAGTGCCAAGTCTGATTTTTTTAGTAAAATCATTCATCTTAAGATTATAAATAAATTAACCCTGACGAGCTTTGAAGCGAGGATTTACTTTGTTGATAATGTAAAGACGACCTTTTCTACGAACCACTTTGCAGTTTTTGTCTCTTTTTTTGGCTGATTTTATTGAATTATAAATTTTCATCTTAAGAAAAATAACAGTTTATATTAATTGGATTTTTAAAAATTAAAATATTTTTAACTAGAAATTAGCTAGTGGATAATAAAATTTAAATAAACCTAAAAAATTAGGGCGAAAATAATATTTTAAAAAATGCAAATGTCAAATTTTATCTATCAACTTCACCAAATACAATATCTTGCGTTGAAATTACCGTAACAACATCGGCTAATAAATTGCCTTTTACCATAAATTCTAAACCTTGCAAATGCGCAAATCCCGGAGCGCGAAGACGACAACGGTGCGGTTTATTTGAGCCATCGGAAATTATATAAACTCCAAATTCACCTTTCGGCGCTTCGACGCAACCGTAAACTTCGCCAGCAGGAACATGATAACCTTCGGTATAAAGTTTAAAATGATTTATTAAACCTTCCATCGAATTTTTCATGTCAGCTCTTTTAGGTGGAGCCACTCTTTTATCGTCGGTGATTACTTCGCCGTTAGGAATTTTGGCAATGCATTGTTCGATAATTTTAATCGATTCGTACATTTCTTGAACGCGAATTAAATAACGATCGTATGAATCGCCATTTTTGCCAATTGGAATATCAAAATCAAGTTCACCATAAATTTCATAAGGCTGACTTTTGCGCAAATCCCAAGCGATTCCTGAGCCACGAATCATAGGGCCGGAAAAACCCCAATCAATGGCTTGTTGCTTTGAAACCACGCCTATATCGACCAATCTTTGTTTGAAAATACGATTTTCAGTTAAAAGATTTTCCATATCGTTAATTTTTTTCGGAAATTGCTTAATAAATTCGGCGATTTCCTCAAGTAATCCAGCTGGTAAATCTTGATGGACGCCACCGGGACGAATATAAGCCGAATGCATTCTTGAGCCTGAAACTTTTTCATAAAATCCCATCATTTTTTCGCGCTCTTCAAACATCCACAAAAGTGGCGTCATCGCACCAACATCAAGGGCTTGAGTCGTGATTGCCATAATGTGATTTAAGAGACGAGTAATTTCAGAAAACATAACGCGAATAAATTGCGCTCGACGCGGAATATTGCAACCCAACAATTTCTCAACAGCCAAGGCATAAGCGTGCTCTTGGCACATTGGCGATACATAATCTAAGCGGTCAAAATATGGAACGGCTTGAAGATAAGTTTTATATTCAATCAGTTTTTCAGTGCCACGATGAAGCAAGCCAATATGTGGATCGGCACGAATTATAACCTCGCCATCCATTTCAAGAACCAAGCGCAAAACTCCATGAGCCGCGGGATGTTGTGGACCAAAATTAATGGTCATGTTTTTATTTTGATTTACAGAAGTCACTTTATCAATAAAATTATTTTCTTTAAAAAAACTATTATTTCATTTTTAACTTTTTAGAAAAAAAACTCAAATTAATTTTTTGCAAAATTTTTCCCCGAGTTAAAATTTTACTTTTAATTCCTAAAATTAAAGGTTTTTGATTGAAGGAATGTCCTAGAGAATTGGTGGCTTCTTGCCAAATTGTAATATCATTTATTTTATCACAAAATTTTTGAATTGCTATGTTGATTTTTTGCGATTGTGGATTACCAAAATCATTTTCTTCTAAAAAATTTCCTAGTAAAATAGCCTTTGGTTGAGATTTTTTTTCATTAATCATGAAAGCGATTTGCGTAAAATAACGATCGAGCCTTTCGCCATCTTCACCTTCATCTTCTAAAAATAAAATTTTATTTCGCCAATTTAGTTGATTTTTAGTAGCGTAATTTCCCGCTAAAACACTTACGCAACCACCGACAATTTCAGCTTCCACATCGCTTGCAACGCCTTTTAATAATTTTAAATCATAATTTAATTCAGTAATTTTTTTATGAATTAAATCAAAAATTATTTGTTGCGATTGAGCGGAAACTTTATTTTTTAAAATCTGCGACAACATTGGCGCGCAAATCACTGTCCAACCCCAATTTTGTTGAACAAAACTGGCAATCGAAACTATGTCACTAAAACCGATTAAAATTTTTTTATTTTTAGGTTTAGGCATTTTGTATAAAAAAGGCAAAATATCCGCACTGCCGTAACCTCCGCGATTACACCAAATTATTTTTGAATTAATATTTTCGCTCGCTTGTTGAAAATTTAAAAATCTTTGATGAGCGTCAATACTAGCAAAATGATTATTTTGCGGTTCATTTATTGAAACTTTATTTTCATTAAAAAAATTTACCTCAAAATTATTTTTAACAAGAATTTTTTTTATTAAATCATTTTCTTCAAAAGTGCATGGAGTTGCGATTGAAGCGATATCAATTATATTTTTATATTGATTCATTTTTCAAAA
>CAMDCJ010000017.1 GCA_945890035.1 Rickettsia typhi | reverse complement strand
ATCATTTTGAATCTTAAATGATGCGAATGAATTTATCAGGTCTCGTCTTTGCGCGCCTACATTAGAGTAGGCTTACGCAGACTCGCCTTCAAATTCAATCGCCTGATTTAAGATTGAAAATGATATGGCTTAAATGATGCGAATGAATTTTGCTACGCATTAAATTTGCTATCGCAAATTTAGCTTTAATTTGAATCGCTTCGGGCGAAATAAATTCGCCCATCCGCGATAAATTTTTAGGGGCGTAAGCCTCCAAGGGGGAAGTTAGAACCCGATGGCTTTATTTGGAGTTTGTTTGTTGACAAACGCTTCATCTTTTTTTTCAAAAAAGATTCGCGACTGGGACCGCGTCGCCTTCGCTCCTTGTCCCGTTATTTGCTATAAAAATAGCTGTTTAGGCTATTTTTTTTAACGCAAAACGCTTCGTCGCTTTTCTCAATCAAAATTTCATTTTGATTTTCGAAGACGACTCGTGCCATGGATTGCTTCGCTTACGCTCATGATCTGCTACGCATTAAATTTGCTAACGCAAATTTAGCTTTGAGTTGAATCGCTTCGAGCGAACTAAATTCGCCCATTCGCGATAAGATTTTTAGTTTTAGCTTTGCCGTTTAGGCTATTTTTTTTTAACGCAAATAACCCTCATAATTGACATTATGTAAACTTAAATAATTAACGAAAAGTATAAGTAGAAAAAATTAAATTCAGTAAAATTCATTTATTTTTTAAACTCTTTTATATCCCAGCCAGAATTAGTTTTGTAAACCAACTTATATTTATCTTCGGGTTCGTCTTCCTTAGTTTCTGAATCAATGTCATGCTTTATCAATAATGAATTATTATCTTTCCATGAATGAAAAATATATGCGTAATAAATGTCTCCCTCGGGTTCAAATTCTTTTTTATAAACACTCTTTACGCTATGTGGACTAATTTCAAAAATTTCAATACCGTTAAATTTGTCGATAAATCCTTCACCATAACAACCATCATCCGAAATTGTTCCGTCAGCATAAACTAAATATTTTTTATCAGGACTAAAATTTGGGTAGGAATTATGGATATGAAATTTTTCACCCGTCACATCATCAATAAGATATACATTACTTCCATCATCAACATCAATATTGACCACATAAAATCCTAAATCTTTTAAATATCCCCAGAAACTAGGGAATTGAAAAAATTCAGTATCTGACTCTTCTTCGATTTTGATATGTCTAATTTTTGTATAACTGCCATTTCTTAATTTTAAATGTAATGCCTTTCCATCGTCGTGAGCATATTCAGAAAAATATAAAAGATTTAAAAAGCTGTTTGTATTGTTGGGGCCTTCGGCACCAAACTCTATCTCTTTTTTTATCAACATCTCTTTAACTTTTTGCTTGAAAGAAGGAGAGTTTTTTTGTTTGAAATCAAAGTCCAGCAATATTGGATTAATTCGAGCTAATTCCAAAATAAAGTTTTCATCATTTTTTATAGAATCTGGCATATATTCGATAGGAATATAATCTTTAGAATAAGTAATTTTAATTATCTCTTTATCCGCTTTAAATTTTTCTGGTAATAATCTATAAGTTTGAAATAATTTATAAGTTTCTGATTCTTTTGAAATTAACTCCAAAATAAATTTTTTATTATTTAAGAAATCCGCAGGAATTTCGGCGAATTTAATTTTATTTTTTGATATGGAGTCAATCATCTCTTGGCTTCCCAATGGTAATGAAGATTCATCATTGTAAGCCAAGCTTGAAGGCGATATTAATATAAGAATAGATGAAATTATTAGTCGCGGTAAAAACTTTGTGTTATTTAATGGCCTTACTAAACTTACAAATGCTTTTTTTGAAAAGTATTTTTTGTGTTGATTGCTAAAATTTTTCATTGATAATTTAGATTAATTAATTTTTAAAAAGAGTAGTTTTTTAAAAATTAAATTCAATAATATTTAATTATTGTTTTACTATGCCTCCGTGGCGGAATGGTAGACGCGATAGACTCAAAATCTATTGCCCTTTGCGGGTGTGTCAGTTCGAGTCTGACCGGAGGTACCAAAAATAAAATCTAGTTTATTCTCAACCTTCCCCCTTTTAGGCTATCTTAGTTAAAAGAAAAACTTTTTTGCCCAATATTTCACAAACTATCGCTCCAATAACAAAGGGCATCGGCGAGGTTATAATTTATCGCATAGTTAATAAAGTTAGAAATAATGACAATATTAGTAAAAATGATTTAATTGAAATTCGGGCGTTTCAAGAATTTAAAAAATAGACTGCGAGTTGAAGCGTATTGTGGGCGTTGCGGAGATTGACACTTTATTGACCGCATGCGTGGCAAGTTTAGGATTTTTACCGATGGCTTTTTCGAAAGGAATAGGTGCTGAAGTTCAACAGCCAATTGCGATTACGGTGATTGGTGGTATAATATTTTCAACGATTGCTACTTTAATTTTAAGCCCAGTTTTGATTAAAAAAACTTCCAAAGATTTTTAATTAATTTTGACTTTTATTTTCAAAAAATGCTAATATTTAAAGAGTAATTTTTAATCCTATTTTTTATTCAAAGTGCTAGATTTACCAATTTTTTTTAAAGTTATTATTCTTGGAATCATTGAAGGCTTGACCGAATTTATTCCGGTTTCTTCGACGGCGCATTTAATTATTTTCTCACAAATTTTAAATTTTGATTCGATAAGAAATAATGTTTTTGAAATTGCCATTCAAATTGGTGGAATTTCAGCAATTACGGTTATTTATTTCAAAAAACTTAATAACACTTTTCTTAAATTTTATGAAAAAAATAATCAAAAATTTATTGATAATCTTACCCTCGCCTTTGCTCCTGCGGTAATAATTGGCTTGCTTGCGCATGATTTTATAAAAAAATATTTATTTTCAAATTTAGTAATCGCTTTTTCTTTAATAATCGGCGGTATTTTGATAATTTTAATTGAAAAATTTCATAAAAAATTCGTTGTAAAAAATATTGAAGATATTCAAAAACCTACCGCCCTTGCCATCGGTTTTTTTCAGTGTTTGGCGATGATTCCCGGCGTTTCGCGTTCGGGCGCAACAATTATGGGAGCGATGCTTTTTGGCGTTGACCGCAAAGTGGCAACCGAGTTTTCATTTTTTTTGGCGATTCCGACAATCGGTTCAGCTTGTCTTTACGATATTTATAAAAATTTTGCCATTTTATCTTTTGATGATTTTGAATTAATTTTAGTCGGCGTAATTGCATCCTTTATATCATCGCTTATAGTTATTAAATGGCTTTTGAAATTCATTAGTACGCATAGTTTTGTTGCTTTCGGATATTATCGAATCATCATCGGATTGTTAATTTTATTTTTTTCTTTGTAAAACATGAGCGCTCCAAATATCGTTGAAAAAGATGAGAAAAAATACGCCATAAGATTTGGTCTTGGAGCCATTAAGGCCGTGGGTTTTAATATGATACAAGAAGCATTAAAAGAGCGTGAAAATAATGGTAAATTTAAAAATGTTTATGATTTTTCACAAAGAGTTGATGCAAAATCAGTTAATAAAAAATCAATCGAAGCGCTTGCAAAATCTGGGTCCTTCGATTCTCTAAATAATAATCGTCGTCAAATTTCTGAATCATTTGATATTTTATCGGCATTTGCTAATGAAGCCAAAGAAGAAGCTAATTCAAATCAAATGAATTTATTTGGTGGAATAACTGAAGAAAGCTCGCGACCCCCTTTAAAAGTAGTTTCAGACTGGACAAAAAAACAAAAATTAAATTGTGAATTTGAAGCTTTCGGGTTTTTTTTAAATGAACATCCGATTGATAATCGAGTTGGTGATTTAAAACTGCGAGGCATTGTTTTTTCGCCAAAAATAGAAGAAGATACTTTGGAAGATAATACCATGATTAAAATGGCAGGAGTTGTGGCTTCTAGCAAGCATCGTTCTGGGTCTCGTGGCAGATTCGCTTATCTTTACATTTCCGATCCATTTGGCATTTACGAGGCGACTATTTTTGACGAAGCTTTAATCACCGCTAATCGCGATTTACTTGAAGATGGCAGTGAAATTGTTGTTGAATGTTTAATTAGAAAAGATGATGGAGGCACGCGTATCATGGTTAAAGGAGTTTTTCGTGTCGATGATTTTATTAAAATTACTAACCCAGCGCAAAAAGAATTTGAAGATATCAAAAAAAATGCGGTTAGAAAATTTAATCCGAATTATCAAAAAAATTCTAACTTTAAAAATGACTCTTCAAAAAGTTCAAATCAAGCAAATTATTTTGAAAAAAAATCATCTTCAGAAAATGTTGAAGCGGTAAAAGTTGAAAGAAAAATATCGCAAATTGAAATCAAAGTTAACGATGAAAAAGCCCTTCTCCCTCTTAGAACGGTGCTGTTACAAAAAATTTCAGAAAATAATGATGATGTTAAAATAATTTTGATTGCCAATCGTGATAATCAAGAAGTTAAAATAGCGCTCGCCTCTAATTTTAAAATTGCCGAAATTGATATTTTTCGTTTAAAAAACTTACATAAAGATTTAATAATTAAATCGATAATTTAATTATTAAATCAATCAAAATTTTGATTTAGTTGTTAAACATAAAGTGAAAAACATCGCCATCTTGAGTGATGTATTCTTTGCCTTCATCCCTTAATTTGCCTGCATTCTTGGCACCATCTTCACCGTTAAAAGTAATATAATCTTGGTAAGCAATTGTGCGGGCGCGAATAAAGCCTTTTTCAAAATCGGTGTGAATTTCGCCGGCGGCTTTCGGTGCGCTTGAGCCTTTCTTAAGCATCCAAGCGTGACATTCTTTTGGTCCGACGGTGAAAAAAGAAATCAAATTTAGTAGAAAAAATGAGTTGCGAATAATTTGTGACAAGCCTGTTTCGATTAAGCCAATCGATGTAAGATATTCTTTTTTTTCATCTTCAGTTTCAAGCGAAGCAACTTCGGCCTCAACTTGAGCACAAATTTTTAAAACTTGGTAATTATTATTTTTACAAAATTCTTCAACCGCTTGAGAATGATGGTTTCCCGTCAATTCATTTTCCATTAAATTGCACACAAAAAGTTGTGGTTTTGAAGTGATTAACTGCAAATTTTTAAGAATTTTTTCTTCATCTTGATCCTTGATTTCAGTAAGTCGAGCGGGCTTGCCATCTTTCAAAACTTCCAAAACTTTTTTTGCCATTGCGATAATGTGCAACGCATCTTTTTCGGTTTTTAATTTTTTTTCTAAATTTGGTAATCTTTTTTCGAGGCTTTCGAGATCGGCGATTATTAATTCAAGTTGAATCAACTCGATATCGCGAATCGGATCAACAGAATTTTCAACATGCGTAATATTTTCATCTTCGAAGCATCGAACGACATTAATAATGGCGTCAACTTCTCGAATATGTGATAAAAATTGATTACCCAAACCCTCTCCCTTGCTTGCTCCGCGCACTAATCCTGCGATGTCAACAAATTCAATTTGGGCTGGAATTATTTGCGCTGAACCGGCAACTTTAGCAAGTTTTTCAAGGCGTTCATCGGGCACATTTACTTTGCCAATATTTGGTTCAATCGTGCAGAATGGATAGTTTGCGGCTTGTGCTGAAGCGGTTTGAGTGAGCGCGTTAAATAAGGTTGATTTGCCAACATTTGGTAATCCAACAATTCCACATTTTAATGACATATTTTTTGTATTTTTGTTTTTAAATCTTATTAATGAAAATTTCTTTTGAGTTTAAAATAATTTAAGTTAAAAAGTTAATATATTTTTCTTAAATTAAAAACATTTTATGCCTCGCTATTTTCTTATTTTATGCCTTTTATTTGCTTTGCCAAGTTGTTTATTTACTAAAAAAATAACTTTTAAAAGCGATAATTCTATTCGATTGAGCGAAAAAGATTTTCAAGATTTAAAAGGCTGGAATGAAGATGATCATAAGTTGGCGCTTCAAACTTTTTTACATTCTTGTCGTAAATTTAGTAAAATGGCGCAAAATTCTCCACTTAATGGTAAGCTTCTTGAGATTACGGCGGGAGACTTTCGTGATGTTTGCGAAATTGGTGAAGTTGTTAAACAAATGAGCGCCAAGCAAACTAAAAATTTTTTCGAAAACTGGTTTAAATTATTTTTAGTCGAATCTAAATCTGGTGATGAGGAAGGCTTGTTCACTGGCTATTACGAAGCTTCATTGCGTGGCAGTTTTTTTAAAAATGATAAATATAAATATCCAGTTTATGCTAAACCAAAAGAAGCAAATTTTGATCCAAATTTAACGCGCAAAGATATTGAAAATGGCGCCCTCGCTTCACAAAAACTTGAAATAATTTATGTTGATGATGCGGTTGATTTATTTTTTATGCATATTCAAGGTTCGGGTCGAGTAATTTTGCCTAATGGCAATGAAGTTAGGCTTGCCTTTGCCGGTAAAAATCAGCATCCATTCAATGCGATTTCTAATGAAATGTTTCAAAGAGAATTGATTTCCAGGGAAGAATATAATTCAAAAGGCGTTCGCAATTGGCTTAAAAACAATCCTGAAAAAGCTGAAGAAATAATGAACCTCAATAATTCTTTCACATTCTTTAGAATTTTTGATAGCGAATATGTTGTTGGCGCGCAAGGAGTTCCTTTGACAACCGAGCGTTCAATGGCGGTTGATAATGAAATTATACCATTTGGCGCGCCTTTGTGGGTTCAAACGCAATTAAAAAATTCGGATAAAAAAGAACATTTTCGAAAATTAATGATTGCTCAAGATACCGGATCGGCGATTAAAGGAGCGGTTCGTGGTGATATATTTTTTGGATATGGTCAAGAATCGGAAGATAAGGCTTTTACGATGGCCTCAAAAGGTAAATATTATGTTTTATTGCCGATAAATTTTGTAGATAAAGTGGTTGGAAGATAGTTTTTTTAATTATCTTTTTACAAAAATTCTAACATTTTTTTCACAATAAAATTATCTTTTTTGTGAAAATAATTTTGTGATTCTTCAATGTTCTTTAAGATGCTTTCCAATTTATAAATTTCATCAAAAGCGTTGCCATAAATCATTGGGTAATTTACTTTTTTTGCGTTCAAGCCGTAAGTTAGAGCAATTAAAATCGCGCTTAAAGAAAGGTAAATATCAGCGTTCGCCGAGGCAATTCGATATTCTAATCGTTTAGAATTTGGAGAATTCGTTGATTTACAGATTCTTATCGCGCAACTTCTGTTATCAGATCCGAAGCTTAAATTAACCGGCGCGGTATATTTTTTTAAATAGAAAAGTTTTTTGTTTAATTCGAGATCAAAACGATAATAATCTTGTAATTTTGGAGCTAAAAATAACATCATAAAGTGAGATGAATCTAAGAGTCCATTGGCACAATGCTCGATTAAATTATCATCAAAAATATTATAATTTTTTTCATCATGAAGAGAAATATTAAATTGCAAAGCGCTTCCGCAATCATCTTCGAAGGGCTTGCTATCAAAGCAAGCATTGCAATTTATATTGTTTGCAAAATGATTAATTTTGTTTTTAATATTTTCAACTTCCGTGGCTAAATTTAATAAATTATCGGTAAAATCTGTGATGATTTCAATCTGCCCTTCGCCCTGCTCTCTCTTCGCTTTAAGAGAATTACAAAAATTATCAATTATGTTATTATTAAAAATTTTATTATTGTTTTTATCGAGCAAAAAAAACTCCAACTCGCAACCAATTTTTATGTGATGCGAATTGGAGTTTTTAGATAAAATTTTTAAGAAATTTTGGTGAGATTTCTCTAAAATTTTATGTCGATTTAAATAAAAAAGCTCAAGCATTTATAGATTTTTAGTAATCCACTCAGCCAATGAAGCCTTAGGTGAAGAGCCAACTTTGCTATCGACTAATTTACCATCTTTAAAAATCATTAGCGAAGGTATTCCGCGTACTCCAAATTGCGATGGAGTTTCGGGATTATCATCGACATTGCATTTATAAACTTCGATTTTTCCGGCGAAGTCGTTAGCGATTTCATCGATTATCGGAGAAAGCTGACGGCACGGTCCACACCAAGGCGCCCAGAAGTCAACGAGAACTGGAGTTTTTGCGTTCAAAACTTCTGAAGAAAATGTTTTATCGGTAGTTTCTTTGGTCATAAATATTTTATTTGAGGTTAGTTAATATAAATTATTTCCTAGTATAAAACTTAAAAAAAAATCTTAAACAAAAATTTACAAATTTTTGAAAGTAAAATTTAAATTAAAAGTTTTTTGAGGTTTGGTTAAATTGCTTGGATTTCTTTCGATTATTGAAAATCCAAAGTCGCTACAGCACCCTTCCCTCAAGATTTCAATGCCTCTTTGGATATTTCTTTTTCTAATAAAATCGCGCGTTGTTGAAATTTTTATTTTCCATTTATTGGGCAATTCAAAGGAGGGGGCAATTGTTGCTTGCTCTTTTCTGGTTGAATAGATTGAGGTGTGTCTGATTAATAAATAATCTGCGTTTAAATTAAATTTTTTATAATTAAAATTAGTGACGACTTGATTTATGTCGTTGCGATAATTTGCTTGGTCAAGTTGAAATGAATAAGACATCGAAAAATATTTTTTCCCCCGATAAGAGGCCATGCCGACAATGTTTGATTTGTTATTTTCAGCGAAGCCACGAATCACAACATCTTGCTTAATACTCTTGATTATAAAAGCTTGACCAGCGGTAAAATCAAACTCACCCAAGTTGTTAAAGAAAGAAGATTTGAAGCCGTAACTCACTCTTCTTCCTGATTCGTTGCGATCATAGCCAGAAATTCTATCATTAACAAATAAATTACTAAAAGTTAGCTCTGAATCAACTGAATCTTCGAGCGGAATTAAAGAGTTTTTTGCGCGAAAATCACTCATGACAAAATTAATTATTGGCTCAAGGGTTAAGGTGTTTTTCTTGGATTTATTTCGAATCGGTAAGCGCCAATTAAAAGAAATTTCCGATTTTAAATTGGATTGTTGGGCTTGATATTTTCTTGTATCGGAAACTCGCAAATCTTTGTCGTTAAGAGAATATAAATCGCCTTGAAGTTTAGTGGAAAACTCAAAAAGATTACCTTTTACATTGAAAGGAATTTTAAATTGAGGGGTAAACGATCCGCGTCGATATTGCAAGCCTTCCAAGCGTGTTATCGTGGTAAAATTGGTTTCTAAAATTAATTTTTCTTTAAAAAATAACGGTTTGGTTTCGTAGCGCCCATTTATTGAAGGTAAAACTAGCGGAGAATTTTTTTCTTTTGAGGTATTTTCTAATTCTTGAAAGCGAATTGTTTTAAGTGAAAGATAATTTCTTTGATTTATGTAATCAATGTTGATTTTGCTGACTGTATAAGCTAAATAATCAAAATGATAATCACGAAGATAATTTCTATCGGCAACGGTTTTTAATGAAAAATCTAATCCAATATTTTTAGTAAAATCAAAAGTACCATTTCCATCAAAAAACCATCTAATATTTTTTTTACTTCGCTCAATAACAGTTTTATCGAGAGTGCTTTGAATCTTGTTGTTAGAGATCTCAGCGTTAAAATCATAAGAGCCATATTTTGTAAAATGTCGCCAATTATTATTTAAAATAATTTGATTTGATCCGAAATAATAAACTGGCGCGATGGTTAAATCTTTATTTTTTGCAATGTCGATAAAGTATGGCGCTCTAAGTCCTAGGCCAAAATTAGAATTTTTTGAATAAGATGGTTGAAGTAAACCGGTTTGCCTTTTTTTGGCAGGCAATGGACTTTTTAAATATGGAATATATAAAACCGGAACTTTATAAAGTTTGACAACCGAATTCCAACTTGAAAGATTGTTATTTTCTCTGTCAATCGTTGATGTTGTTGAGCTAATCGTTACAAAATCAAAAAATGAGCCTGCCTTCGAGTTGTCTTTGACGATTTCTTCGTTTGGACATATTGAAAAAATTGATTTTTTTAGCGATGTTTTTTCTTTTGATAAGCGCGACATTTTTTTGGAAAATAAGTAAGAGCCGTCCACAAAAAAAACTCGAGCATCGAAAAAATCGCCAATTGAAAAATCATCTTTTATTTCTATTCGCGGGGTTAGAACATAACCAATTTCAAGATTTTTAATTTTTACATCGCCAAAAGCTTTGATAATTTTGGTGTTCTTGTTGTAGGTTACTTCGTTAGCATAAATTACATTTGATTCTTTGGAAATTTCGACATTGCCCTTGGCGTTGATGTCTCCAGTGATTTGATCTCCTGAAACGATGTTCGCCTTTAAAACTGCGGGAAGCTCTGATTTTGTGGTTTTAAAATTGACCAAAGCAAAGGCGTTTGCATATTGAGTTAAAAATATTAACAAAACTGCAAATAAGAAATTCATTAGATTAAAGAGAGTTTTTTTGGTCTAGTTTTTTTCAGCCAAATTGAAATTAACATACGAGTTAACAAGATGGCCGTAAACATTGAAGACATTATGCCAATAGATAAAGTGACCGCAAATCCTTTTACTGAACCATTGCCAAAAACATAAAGAAAAAATGCCACAATTAATGTTGTTAAATTTGAGTCTAAAATTGTGCGATAAGCTTGGCTAAAGCCTTGCTCAACTGAAGCTAACAATGATTTTTTGGTGGAAAGTTCTTCTTTAATTCTTTCAAAAATTAAGACATTGGCATCAACCGACATACCCATCGTAAGCACTATTCCAGCGATTCCGGGAAGAGTTAAAGTTGCCCCGAGCATTGATAAAAAAGAAATTATGATGGCAATATTTACAAATAACGCGATATTGGCGATGAAGCCAAAAATTCCATAAAATAACATCATGAAAATTGCGATTAAAACCAAGCTCATTATAGACGCAATTTTTCCACTTGTGATAGAATCTGAACCGAGAGATGGACCAACGCTTCGCTCTTCAACTATAGTTAACGGCGCTGGCAAAGCTCCTGCTCTTAGCAATAAAGCAACCTGCCCCGCTTCCTCAGTCGTGAAATTGCCAGATATTACGCCACTACCTTGATTAATTACGGTGTTTATAACTGGCGCGGTTATAACTTTTCCGTCAAGAACTATGGCAAAGATTTTCCCAATATTATCCGTGGTTATTTGTGCAAATTTTCGTGAACCAAGAGAGTTAAATCTGAAAGCCACTGCGGGTTTGCCTTCATGATATGTAGCGCTGGCATCGACCAATAAATCACCGCTTAAAATTACTTCTTTATTAAGTAAAAATGAATTTCCAGAATTATCAAAAACTTGTATTGAATCAAAGGTTGATGAAGATTCGTTGGAAGCTAGATGAAAAGTCATTTTAGCTGTTTTCCCCAAGACTTCTTTTAACTCTTGTGAATTTTGAACGCCCGGCACTTGTAATAAAATTCTTTTATCGCCTTGAGCAATAATAGTAGGCTCTTTCGTGCCGTTTTCATCAACTCGGCGACGCACAATTTCTATCGATTGTTTTATTAAATTTTGTTTAATATTTTTTAGTTCGCCATCTGAAAAATAAACTTGGAATTGACCATTATCTTCTGAGATTTCGACTTGTTTTGATAATTTGCGAATTAATTTTTTAGCATTTTGTTTTTCATCTTCATTGGTAATGTTGAAAACTATTTTATTGTCAACTTTTTCAACTAAAGTGCGGATTGATTCTTCGTAAAAAACATTTTTAGTTTCATCTTTTAAAATCTCAACTTGATCTGAAATATAGCTAGCAACATCTATTTCCAAAAGAAGTTGCGAGCCACCTTGTAAATCAAGTCCTAAGTTAACTTTATTGTTGGGAATAATTGATTTTAACGAAGAATTTTTGTTAGCAATTTCATTATTTAATAAAAATGTTGGCAATGAAAAATATATCGCCAACAAGCATAGAGAGCTAATAATAAAGATTTTTAACTTAGAAAATATTAACATTTTTTATAAAAATTTTAGTGTTTTTTTGAATGCTTCTTGTCGGAATGTTTTTCAGAATGCTTATCAGAATGTTTATCAGAATGTTTTGAAGATTTTTTATCGTGATTAACGGGTTTTTCAACTTCGGAAACATTATTTTTCAACATTGTTACAACTACACCTTCGGCAATTTCAACGCCAACTTGATTTTCTTTTTCATGAATTTCGCGAACTATTCCAACGATTCCACTGCTGGTTATAACTTTATTGCCAATTTTTAAACCGCTGACCATTTTTTCATGCTCTTTAATTTTTTTGGTTTGCGGACGAATAATTAGAAAATAAAAAATAACAAAAATTAAAATTAGTGGAACAAAGCTTGCGGGAGAAAACTGGCTTTGAGTTGCGCTTTCAGCGCCTTGAGCTAATGCATCAGAAATAAAAAATTGAATCATAAAATTTGTTTTTAGTTATTAATGTTTTTAAAATTATTGTGGAATTTAATCGCTTTCTTGCAACATTTTTTTAAGTTTATCTATATTTTCTTGATTTCCAACATTTTCTTGAGTTTTTTTTGTTTCAATGGAATTTAGATCGGGTAATTCTGAAAATTTTGGAGGAATTACCAAGGGATTTTTATCGCCAACGGAGCATGAAAATAAAGTAACGGCGATAAAAAATAAAATCAAATATTTCATTTCTTTTTTAAAATAAATTCATCAAATAAAACTATAGCGACACCAATAAAAATTGCACTATCCGCTAAATTAAATGCCGGCCAATGATAAGAAGCGATGTGAAAATCAAGAAAATCAGTAACGCCGCCATTTTGAATACGATCAATTACATTGCCAAAAGCACCGCCAATTATTAATCCAAGCGCGACGGCAAGTTGTTTGCTTTTGACTCGCCAAAGCCAAATAATCAAAACTGTGGCAATTGAGCCTTGAAGAAAAGAGAATAATTCGCGAGCATTTTGTGCATTACTGAACATGCCAAAAGAAATGCCGTTATTACTAACATAAACTAGCGAAAAAAAATCGGTAAGTTTTATTTGAGGCTTGGTTGCGTAGTTAGAACCTCTAAAGTCGTGCAATAAATAAAAAACCTGATCCTTGGTTAGTAAATCAAAAAAAATAATAAAACTTGCGAGTAATAGTCCTAAAAAGAATAGACTTTTTGAAAATAAATTTACCATTTTCTAAATAAGAATTGAGATTGTTAATTTTATATTTTCAATTTAGCATCAGTTTTTTTAAATCAAAGTAAGTTTTAGTAAATTTAAAATATAGTCTATGAAAATTGTTTTTATGGGAACTTCTGATTTTGGAATTCCAACTCTTCAACAATTATTAGCCTCAACTGATCATGAAATTTTAGCCGTTTTTACTAAAGAGCCATCGATTAGTGGAAGAGGAAATAAAGTACAAGTTTCGCCAATTCATGATTTTGCTAGTAAAAATAATTTAAAAATTTTTACTCCAAAAACATTGCGAGAAGCTTCTATTCAAGATGAATTCAAGAATTTAAATCCTGAAATTGCAATTGTAATTTCTTACGGATTAATTCTTCCAAAAGAAATTCTCGATATTCCAAAATTTGGTTGCTTCAATGTCCATCCTTCAAAGTTACCGCTTTATCGCGGAAGCGCGCCACTTCAAAGAAGCATTATAAATGGTGAAAAAGAAAGTGCAGTTTGTGTTATAAAAATGGATCAGGGAGTTGATAGCGGAGATGTTGTCAATCAAGAAAACTTTGAAATATTTGACAATGAAAATTATCGAGATATTTCAAAAAAAACTGCCGAAATCGGAGCATTTTTAATAAATAAAACTCTTAATCAAATTAACGATAAATCAATAAAATTTCACAAACAAAGTGATGAATTAGCAACTTTTGCTAAAAAAATTGAAAAAAATGAATGTTTAATTGATTGGAATAAAAGTTGTGAAGAAATATTTAATAAAATTCGTGGTTTAAATGGCAATTTGGATGCGCATTTTAATTATAATAATGAAAAAATAAAAATTTTAGAATGCTCTTTTTCTAAAAATAAAAATATTGATAAAAAATTAATCGGCACAATTTTTGACAAAGATTTTTCAATAGTTTGCGCAGATGGCATAATCAAGCCTAAAACTCTTCAAAAGCAAGGTAAAAATCCTTTAAAAATTCACGAATTTCTTAATGGTTTTAAGGTCGAAATTGGCAAAAATTGTTTTTAAATTTAATTACTTTTTTATCAATTTCTCAGGGGTTTTAAAGTCGAAATTGGCAAAAATTGTTTTTAAATTTAATTACTTTTTATCGCTAATCATTTTGTTTAAAAGCGTATTAATGCGATGCCATTTTTTGATTGGTAAAACTGGAATTCCCGCCATGATTGCCATTGGCTCTATGTCGCGCATTACGCCACTCATGCCAGCAATTTTAACGCCATCGCCAATTTTTAAATGCCCGCCAACGCTGCAATTTCCGCCAATTTGGACATATTTTCCTATTTTACAACTTCCGGCAATCGCCGTTGAGCCAGCAATAACGGTGCCATAGCCAATTTCAACATTATGAGCAACTTGGCAAAGATTATCAATTTTTACCTCATCTTGAATTATTGTATTTTCAATTGCTCCGCGATCAACGCAGGTATTGGCTCCTATTTCAACATTGTTGCCAATTTCAACGATACCAATTTGAATTATTTTATAATTTTTGCCAGAATTATGAACGAAGCCAAAGCCATCTTGACCAATTTTGGCGCCATTAAAAATTTGACAATTATTGCCAATAATTGCGCAAGTTATGACGACATTTGAATTAATTATGCAATTAGCTCCGATGACAACGCCATCAAGGATAGAGCTATTTGGAAAAATTATGGAATTGTCGCCGATTTCAACATTTTCACCAATAAAAACATTTGGAGCAATCTCAACATTTTTACCAATTTTTGCCGAAGGGTGAATCAAGGTTTTTGATGTAAAGTCAGGTTTTTTTTGTTGATAAAATTCGCTAACAATTTGAGCGTATGAAAAATATGGATTTTTAGAAACCAAGCCAATCATGGTCGGCGGAATTTTTGTGATATTTTTTTCATCAATAAAGCAAAACCCAGCTTTTGAATTAGAAAATTTATCGACATACTGCCCTGAATTTAAAAAAGAAATATCATTTTTTGTTGCTGATTCGAGGGTTGTTATATCGATAATTTTAGAATTTAAATCGCACTCTTTATGAGGCTTGGTGCCAGTGATTTCAATAATTCGTTCGATTGTTAAGAAATCAAATTTTTTGTTAAAAAATCTTAAATTTTTCATTTTTTTTAAAATTATTTAGTCTCGCTGTGCAATGGGCGATAATATATTTCGGAAATGTAGCGTTTACCTTTTTCTCCGCGCTTTAATTGGATTATAATATCGATGACATTTTTTATGTAAGAAGTTATTTCGGCGGGCGATAATCCTAAGCCGGCTTGCATAACCATCATTTTTAATTGTTCAATTGCCATTAAAGGAGTGTCGGCGTGAAGCGTTGAAATTGATCCGGGGTGACCTGTATTTATTGCTCGGAGAAAACTAAATGCTTCGGCGCCTCGCAATTCTCCAACGATAATGCGCTCTGGACGCAAGCGTAGACAAGCTTCGATTAAATCTTGCGTAGTAACTTTGGCGCGACCCTGAGCGCCTTTTGATGCCAATAAATGTACTTTATTTTCGTGAGAAGTTAGGTCAATCTCGCGAGCATCTTCGCAGGTTATAAGCCTTTCGTGATGAGGAATTGAAAGAATTACGGCGTTTGTAAAAGTGGTTTTACCAGTTGAAGTTCCACCAGAAATTATGATATTTTTTTTATAAAGAACTGCTCGCGAAATAAATTCTTTGATTCGATTTAATTGCAATAATTTTCCTAAAATTAACGCATTTTTATCTTCAATTGCGCCAACCGAAGTGCTATCAAACATGCCCATTTTTTCATAATCATCGAGCGACCATTTTAAATCCGAAGGTTTACGAATTGACATGACGACATTGCCAGCTTCACAAGCGGGAGGAAAAACAACTTGAACACGAAAACCATTGGGCAAAGTTGCTGAAAGCAAAGGCTCTTCTTCGCTAAGTCTTTGTTCGGTTGATTGGGCAATAAGTCTGCCAAGTGATTTTAAATGTTCGACATCAAAATTTGGTAATTCTTCGCGATACATGTCGCCCTTAATTTCAACCCAAGCTTCAAACGGGCGATTAATTGAAATCTCATTAACGCCATCGCGATCAAAGATTTTTTTTAGTGGCATTAAGAATGAATCGAGAGCGTCGATTGTCATGTTTTAGAATAAATAATAGATTCCGGTAAGAAAAACTTTTCCGTTATTATTTTGAATTTTTTGCGTTAAATTTGCAACTTTTATTTGGCTTGATAAATCGAATATATTTAGTTGGTCACTCTTGAATTTATATTGAGTAATTTCAAAATAAGTTAGCAAATTTTTCTTAATTTTATAATCAATTCCAAAAGAAATTGCGCTATATTTGTTTTTCTGAAAAGAGCTATTAATCGATGTTAAACTGGTGTTTATAGGGCCAATTTGATAGGCTATACCGTTTGTATAATAATATGAATTTTTTAAAGCGTTCGAAGAATTATTGCAATTTTGTAATTGTAAATTTTTGGAATAATCATATTCGCAAGAGTAATTGCCGTTTTTAGCATATAAAGATTTGCCCCAAGAGCCAAAAGAAGATCCGAGGGTGAATCCAAAATAACTAAGACTTGCGCCAAAATCATAGGAAAATAATTCGTTTCTGGCGATGCCATTTTTGGTTTGAGGTTTAGCATATTCGGCAGTTGAAGATACGGATATATTTAAGTTATCAAAATCATTCGAATAATTGATTCCCAAGCTTAATAAATTTGTTAATTTGATATCGTTTGCATCGCGCGCAGTTTTGGCTGTAAAACCTTGATTAGAGCTAATTGGAGCATAGCTTGCACCCAATTGAATTTGATTAATTTTTTTGGTATAATAACTAAATTTTAAAGCATCTTCAAGTCCTTCGTAACTATCGTCGCGCAAAGCTCGAAAATTAGTGCGATTAAAGTCAGAAATTTTAGAATTTAAATTATAAAAATTATCAACATCGCGCGGATAAAATCCTTTGGCGTATCCCCCGTGACCAATTGGCGATTGTGCTAAAGTTATAAATCGCGGATGTTTAATATTTGCGCAGTCGGGTGATAATATATTTCCATTGCAAAGCGCTGAATCTTGATTTAAAACCGGCAAATTAACATATTCTAAATATTTACCATTAATACCGCCTGCGCCTCTTGCAAAGCGCGCTGGTCCATATTTCATTTTTTGATTTACCGCGACATAATTACCAAATTCAAATCGTCCAAAATTATTATCGAGATATAAAAAAGCTTGATCAAGATTGGGATTTTCATTTTTAGAATTAGTATTAAAATTAAACTCAAATTTTGAAGTGACGCCTAAATAATTAGCCTTATTTAATTTAATAGCACCCTTCGCAAAGACTTGATTATCTAAGCCAATATTGGAAGTACTATCAATATAATTTTTAGAAAAATTATCGGGTAAAATATTTTTTTCATAAATATTTTTTTGATTGGTTTTTGCCAATGAAGAATTTATAATTCCATCGACTTCAAAAGAATAATTTTGATTATTTTGAAAATTTTTTTCAGTTAAATATGGTGATATGCTTTGGGCGCTTGAGCCTTCAAAAACAAGCATTAAAACTGATAATAGATATATAAAAAATGGCATGAAATTTTGATTTAAATTCAATTTTTTAGTAAATTTATAACATTAAAATAAAATCGCTACATGGTTTATTTACCGCATTGGCCAATTCCGTCAACAATTGGCAAAAAAACTATCGATTATGAAACGGTTTTTGAAAGAGCTAAAATAGTTTTAGAAAGATTAGAAAATCCGCATTTAAAACTTCCACCCGTCATACATATTGCAGGCACCAACGGCAAAGGTTCAACCGCTTCTTTAATCGCCCAAATTTTTCAATGCCATGGTTATAAAGCTCATCTTTATACCTCCCCTCACCTTCACGATTGCAATGAGAGAATTTTGATTGACGGTCAAAAAATTAGCGATCGCGAATTATATGCGACGATGGAAGAAGTTAGATTGAAAGCGCATGATGTCGATTTAACTTTTATGGAAGCATTTACAATTGGTGCTTTTTTAGCATTTTCTAAAAACCCCGCCGATGTTTTGGTTGTTGAGTGCGGAATGGGCGGAAGAATTGATATAACTAACATAATTTCACAAAAAATTGCCACGGTTCTTACTTCGATTTCGCTGGATCATGTCGAATATTTGGGAGACACTATTCAAAAAATTACTCTTGAAAAAGCGCAAATTATACGCCCACAAACTCCTTTGATAGTAGGTCCGCAAGCTCATATCGTAAAAGATTTAATAAAAATTATAGCTAATGATCAACAAGCATTAAGCTATTTTTATGATGAAGATTTTAGTGTTGAAAAAAGTGAGAATGATGGAACTTTTGATTTTTTTTGGCAAAATGAAATACTACTTCCAAACCTCAGAAAGCCAAACCTCGAGGGTGATCATCAATATTATAATTTTGCTTGTGCAATTGCATGTTGCATGGCGATTAGTAGTAAATTTAATTTTAATTATGAAGGCATAAACCAAGCCGTTTCTAGTGTAAAATGGCAGAGTCGACTTGAAAAAATTAATAATAATTTAAACAAAATTCTTAAGAATTCGTTGAGTGAAATTTGGATTGATGGCGCGCATAATGAGGGCGGAGCATTTATTTTAGCTAATTGGATAAGATCACAAAGTAACATAAAAAATTTTGTTATTTGCGGATTTAGTCGTGGAAAATGTAAGGTTGAATTTTTAGAAAAATTTAAAGATATTGCTGAAATATTTGCCGTAAGAGTTGACGGCGAGCCCTACCCAGAAAGCTCAGAGAATATTGTTGCCGTTGCTAAAAAACATGGAATTTTTGTAAATAATGGTGAAAATTTGTTAAATGCGATCAATTTAATTGAAAATAAATCTTCGAATGAGCCCTACAGAATCATCATTTGTGGCTCTCTTCATTTAGCGCGCGATGTTCGGCATTTTAATAAATAAATTTTTTAGCGCGACTAAACTTCTGAAGCTTTTTTATGAATTATATCGTGAAGTTCTTTGTTTAAAAAATTAAATTCTTTATTTTCTTTTTTTGCGAGTAAATCATCGATAATTTTTGCCGAAGCCAAAGCGTTAGTCCAGCCAAGAGAGCCGTGTCCAGCGTTGATTAATAAATTAGAAAAGTTGTTAAGATCGCCAATTAGCGGAATAGAATTTGGACGAAATGGTCTTAAGCCAACCCATTCTTTGGCATTTTTTATATCGCCAAAATCTGCAAAAGTTTTTTGTACATTATTATATAAAAAATTTAAATTTTTCTTGTTAAGTAACAAGTTGTTTCCGCTCATTTCAACGGTTCCAGCGACTCTAAAAATATCGCCTAAGCGACTATAAACAATTTTATTTTCATTGTCAGTCATTGTGAAATTTGGAGCAATAAATTCTTTATTGCATTTAATCGATAAACTGTAGCCTTTAATTGGATAGATTTTTGGTTCAATACCAATGCCTTTTAGTAAAGAAACCGAAGATGCTCCAAGGGCATAAACATATTTATCAGCAACTAAAACGCCTTTGTTAGTGTTGATTCCGGTAATTTTTTTGTAATTAGTTAAAAGATTTTTAATTTCGCAATCAAAAATAAATTTAACTTCATATTTATCTTTGCAAATTTTTTCAAGTTCTTGGGTAAATTTATAACAATCACCACTCGCGTCATCTTTGAAAAAAATTCCACCAGCGAGCTTTTTTTCATCATTCAATCGCGTAAGATTCGGCTCTTTTTTTAAGCATTCTTCGGCATTGATAATTTCAATATCACGAGAAATAAAGTTAAATTTTTCAAGTTTTTTTATTTCAT
>CAMDCJ010000016.1 GCA_945890035.1 Rickettsia typhi | reverse complement strand
AATAAAATCAAATAATCTAATCAAAAAAATTATAATTTATATTTTATGTCTGACATTATTCCTTTTGATCAACGTGATGGATTTATTTGGCAAAACGGCTCTTTCGTTGAATGGAAAGATGCTACCGTCCATGTTTTAAATCATGGTTTACATTATGCTTCTTGCGTTTTTGAAGGCGAAAGAGTTTATAACAAAAAAATTTTTAAATGCACAGAACACAGCGCAAGGCTTCATGCTTCAGCAAAAATGCTTGATTTTAATGTTCCTTATTCGATTGAAGAGCTTGATAAGGTTAAAAATGAATTAGTTGCCAAACAAAATATTGTTGATGGCTATATGCGCGCCTTTGCTTGGCGTGGTTCTGAAAAAATGGCCATCTCTGCGCAAAATAATAAAATTCATGTTGCGGTTGCTTGTTGGCCTTGGCCTCCATACTACTCCGAAGAGGCTCGCAAAGCTGGTTTAAAACTTTGTTTTGCGCGTTATCGTCGCCCTTCTCCCGAATGCGCTCCAATTGCTTCCAAGGCTGCGGGACTTTACATGATTTGTACAATTTCCAAACACGAAGCTGAAAGAGATGGTTATAATGATGCCTTAATGCTTGATTATCGTGGCTTTTTGGCTGAGGCGACGGGTGCAAATTTATTTTTAATTATGAAAAATGGCGAATTGCACACTCCAAAACCGGATTGCTTTTTAAACGGCATTACTCGTCAAACCGTAATCGAATTGGCTAAGAAAAGAAATATAACAGTTGTTGAAAGGCATATCATGCCAGAAGAATTAAATGATGCGGTCGATGCTTTTTTAACGGGAAGCGCTGCGGAATTAACGCGAATTGGCTCAATTGAAGATATAAAATATGCGACTGCAAGTCAGACTACTCTAGATCTAATGCAAGATTATCATAATTTAGTTCGCGGATTATGATAAAAAAAATTCTAGATTTTTTATGTTTAACAATCTTTTTGTGCTGTTGTGTTTTTTTTCACGAAGTAATAACATCACAAAAAACCCAAGCTCAAAGCGGTTCTTTTCGTGTTAAATCTCATTTGGTTTTTGATAAAAATTTTTCTGGCAAAGCTTTTGCTATCGATGGTGATTCGATTAAAGTTGGCAAAAAAGAAGTTCGTTTATTTGGACTCGATGCTCCTGAATATAAGCAAAAATGTCTTAATAAAAATAATCAAGAATATGCTTGCGGAGCTATCAGCCATGAATTTTTAACAAAATTAGCGACCGGCAAAAAAGTCGAATGTGTTTACGCCGAAAAAGATAAATATGATCGTTTTCTTGGAAAATGCTTCGTTGGAGAAGTCTCGATTAATGAAGAAATTATTAAAAATGGCATGGCGGTAATTTATAATTTTACCGAAAGTAGTGAAAAAATGGACAATCTTGAAAAAGAAGCTAAGAATAATAAGATTGGCATTTGGCAAGGCGCTTTTGAGCTTCCAAAAGATTATCGAAAACACAATGCGAGGAAATAATTATGAAAAAAATTAATGTTGCAATAATTGGCGCTTCTGGCTATACCGGAGTTGAACTAATCCGTATTTTAGTTAATCATCAAAATGTTAATATTTCGGCATTAATTGCCAATAGTAACGCTGGTCAAAAAATTTCACAACTTTATCCACATTTAATTCATTTTAATTTACCGGATTTACAAAAAATTGAAGAAATTAATTTTTCACAAATCGATGTTGTATTTGGATGCTTGCCCCACACCACTTCGCAACAAACTTTTAAACAAATTTTGGCAGATTCCAAAAATTCTCACTTAAAAATTATCGATTTATCGGCGGATTTTCGCCTTGAAAATGTCGATGATTATAAAATTTGGTACGAACATGAGCATGTTGCCAAAGATCTTCAGCCTAAAGCAGTTTATGGCTTAACAGAAATCTATCGTGAAAAAATAAAAAAAGCTTCTTTGGTTGCTTGCCCCGGATGCTATCCAACTTCGGCTTTATTACCATTAATTCCGCTTTTAAAAAATAATCTTATAAATTTTGACGACATTATAATCGATTCTAAATCCGGTGCTTCTGGCGCTGGCAGAAATTTAAAATTGGGCAATTTATTTTGCGAAATTAATGAGTCAGTTAAGGCTTATTCGGTTGGTAAACATCGTCATATCGGCGAAATTGAGCAAGAGTTATCAAAGGCCTCTGGTAGTAAGATGCTTATAGAATTTACACCGCATCTTTTGCCTATAAATCGTGGTATTATTTCAACGATTTATGCAACTATAAAAGATGGTTTTGAATTTCAAGATTTACAAAATTGTTTATCAACTTTTTATGATGATGAATTTTTTGTTGAAGTAATTGCCGGCGATCCCAATATTAAAGATGTTGTGGGCACAAATATGTGCGTAATTTCCATTAAAAAAGGACGCAAAAAAAATCAAATAATCATTGTTTCGGTAATTGATAATTTGTGCAAAGGCGCTTCTGGTCAAGCGGTTCAAAACATGAATTTAATTTTTGGTTATGATGAAAATGAAGGTCTAAAATTAGCGCCAATTTTTCCATAAATTTTTAATTTTTAATAAATGAAAACCATTTGCGCAACCATCACTTCGCCCCTTCGCTCATCGGTAACGATTATTAGGATTTCTGGTTCGCAAACCTTAAAATGTCTCGAAAAATTTGGTGTAAAAAATCAAGTAATTCCGCAAAAAAGTTTTTTTCATAAAATTATTTTTGAGGATGGCGCAGAATTAATTGATGAAGCAATTATTACATTTTTTAAAGCGCCACGAAGCTTTACCGGAGAAGATGTTGCCGAAATCAGCGTTCATAGTTCGCAATATGTTTTAAAGAAAATTTTTGAGAAATTATTATCGATTGAAAATGTTGATTTGGCGGGTGCTGGCGAATTTTCTAAAAGAGCTTTTTTAAATGGTAAAATTGATTTAGTTCAAGCCGAAGCGATACCAGATTTAATTGCCAGCGAAACAGAAGCACAACACAAGCAAGCCATTATACAACTTCAAGGAAATCTTGGTAAAATTTATGAAAATTGGCGTCATAAAATTATGGAAATATCAGCTTTTGTTGAGGCTTTGATTGATTTCCCCGAAGATGATTTGCCGACGGATATTGTTGATAAAATTAATCAAGAAGTTGTCGATTTAAAAAGCCAAATTTCTCAACATTTAAATGATAATAAAGTTGGTCAAAAAATAAAAAATGGTTTAAGTTTAGCGATTATTGGCGCACCAAATTCTGGCAAATCGAGTTTAATAAATTTTTTAGCGCAAAGTGAAGTGGCGATCGTTTCAGAAATCGCCGGAACAACTCGCGATATTATCGATACTCACTTAGAGATTGCTGGCGTCCCAGTAATTATTTCAGATACCGCAGGAATTCGTCTAAGTACAGATTTAATCGAACAAGAAGGCGTTAAAAGAGCTATAAAAAAAGCGCAAGATGCGGATATAAAAATTTATTTAGTTGATGCTTTAAACCCAATTATTCAAAAAGATTTAATCGATAAAAATACAATTTTAGTTTTTAATAAAATTGATAAAATTTTAAATAATGCAATTGATTTTGAAAAAATAATTGCTAACTTTGATATAGATAAAGAAATTATTTTTTTAACAATTTCAATAACAAAAAATATCAATTTTTCACAATTTTTTGAAGCCCTCAAGGAGAAAATTGATTTATTGATTCCGAGTTTTAATTCTCCGCTGATTACTCAAGAAAGATATAGAAGCTCTTTGCAAAATTGTTTAAATAGTTTAGAAAGTTTTAATTTGGATAAAAATATTGAAATTTGTGCCGAAAATTTAAGGATTTGTATAAATGAAATTGGAAAAATAAATGGCAAGATTGACATAGAAAATATTCTAGATTTAATATTTTCTAAGTTTTGCATTGGAAAATAAAATATAATTTAATTTTTTTAGGAAAATCTTTGCGCGTCTTGATTTGCCTGAATAAAAACAACGATTTACTTTAAAATTTTAACACTCAATTTATGATTGTATTTTATCGAGAAACAATTTCTAATAAAATATTATAAATCAAAAAAATAAAGTTCAAAAACAATGCTACAATTGATTTAATAAAAAATGTTTTTATTATTACCAACCATCGGATCTATTGCTTTTAGCCCCGTTGCTTTGATTGCGTCTTATCCTATTATTGCTTATGAAGTTGTTGGTCATACCCTTGGTCAAATTTTATATGGATTCGTTAAGAGAAATCGCAAAAGACGCGGTTTAAGTCGTGCGCAAATGCGTAAAATGACCAATAGAAGAAAGCGTCAATTTGTTGATAATATTATCATGCATCATCAAAGGTTGGCAAAAATGAATCGCCAAACTATTGCTGGCAATGCTCGCGAAAGAGCTATGGCGCGAAGAGAAAAAGTAAAACGCAAAGATGATCTCCAAAGAGATAGAAGTTCGGAAAGAGAGCAAGAAATTAGAAAAAAATGGCGTGGCGGAGTTAGTCTAAAAGAGCGCGGACAAAGAATTCGCGGAACAATTGATGCTAGAAGAACCAGAGCTCGAAGCCGTTGGCTTACAATCGTTGCTGAAAAACCAGCATAATAAAGTCTCAACTCAATAAATTAATTTTTGTGATAAGGATGGTTGGATATGATGGTCGAGGCGCGATAAATTTGTTCAATCAAAAAGCTTCTTACCATTAGGTGGGGCAAGGTCATTTTAGAAATTGATAACAAAATATCGGCTTTGTTTTTAACCTCTTCGCTTAAACCAAAAGCGCCTCCGATTACAAAGGCAATATTTGAATCTCCCGCCACATTAAAATTTTCTAAAATAGTGGCAAATTCGATGCTTGAATATTGCTTACCGCGCTCGTCCAAAACGATAACTTTAGAAAAATTATGAAAATGTTTTAATAGTAAAATACCCTCTTCATGCTTTATTTTAGACTCTTCGTAGCTTTTGGTATTTTTAAATTCAATTTCTTTTAATTCTATTTTCCATTTTAATCTTTTTAAATAATATTCAAAAAGTTCTCGATATAGCGATTTGTCAAATTTACCAATTGATAAAATTGTTATTTTCATGAATAATTGATTCGTAAATTAATATTTATACAAATTGAATTTTAACTTAAAAAATTTAAAATAAACTTCTTTAGTTAAAATTATTTTTACTCTAAACAAATTATTATGAAAATCGCAATATATCCGGGAACATTTGATCCAATTACCTTTGGTCATATCGATATAATCAAAAGAGCGTCACAACTTTTTGATCATCTAATTGTTGCTTCGGCAAAAGATTCAAATAAAAATCCGTTATTTTCCTTGGATGAAAGAGTTGAATTAATTAAGTATGAAATCAAAAGTCTTAATCTTGAAAATAAAGTTTCAGTTGAAAAATTTGAGGGTTTATTGGTCGAATTCGCTAAGCAAAAAAATGCTAAAATTATTGTTCGCGGTTTGAGAGCGGTTTCGGATTTTGAGTATGAATTTCAAATGTTCGGAATGAATTCAAAACTTGAACCACAAATTCAAACAATTTTTTTGCCAGCTTCAGAAAATCACCATTTTATTGCTTCAAAATTAGTTAAAGAAATTGCTCGATTGCGTGGCGATATTTCAAAATTTGTTTCATCAAATGCGATTGAAGCTTTGAATAAAAAAATCAAAAATAATGCTTGAAAATAAAATTTTAATTCTAGCGGATGAGAGAGTCGGCACTTACTCTCAAAGCATTGCGCTTGCCAAAGAATCTGGCCTTGATTATGAAATAATTTTTCTCGAATATAATTTTTTAAAAGCCCTGCCAAATTTATTTTTTTCAGAATCATTAATTCGTCTAAAAAAAACTTCAGTTGAAAAACTTTTATTCATAAATTATACGCCAAAATATATAATTTCAGCTGGCAGAAAAACTGCGCCGATTGCACTTTTTTTAAAAAAAAAATATAATTTTTTAGCGAAAATTATTCAAATAATGCGCCCGGAAATTAGTTTGAATAAATTTGATTTTGTTATTTTACCAGAGCATGATGAGCCGAAAGCCCCCTACCCTAAAAATCTTATTTTATCAATCGGAGCTTTGACCAAAATTGAAAGAAATAATGATCAAAAAATGTATGAAAAATTTCAAGACCAATTTGAAAATTTTCAAAAACCAATTATTGCATTATTGATTGGTGGAAGCACTAAAAAAACTCAATTTTTATTAAAAACTGCCCAAGAATTAATTCAGCAAATTTTGATAATTAAAAAAAATATGAATGCTACTTTAATTATTGTAAATAGTAGGCGCACAGACGTTAAAATTAATAATTTTATTAAGAAAATTAATGAAAAAAATTTGGTATTTTTTGATTATAACGAAATTAAAGAAAGCAACCCTTTTGGGTTAATTATCAATGTTGCGGATTTTTTTATTATTAGCGGTGATTCGGTTTCGATGATTTCGGAATGTTGCTCAACCGGAAAGTCAGTTTTTATCTTTGATGACGGCAAAATTTCTTCAAAAAAACATCAAAAATTTCATAAAATTTTATTTGCCAAAAATTATGCTAAATTTTTTGATAAAAATTTTTCAGAACTCAGTGTTTTCAAGCCTCAGGAGCTTCAAGAGGTAACTAGAATTAGTAAGATGATTTTTTGATGATTTTTGTTGATAATATCCTTTAAAATTTTATAATATTTTTTTGTAAGTCTTTTTTATAAGAAATTCTAAATATTATAATTAAATTCAACCTCAGAAACACAGTTCTATCCTCTATTGCGGTTCCTAAAAAAATTTTAGGTCAATTCTTTTTGCTACTCACTATTCTGCTTTTTTCCTGTGATAGCAATGATAGGTGTATTGATGCTGATGATTATGGTAATACACAAAAAGAAATCATTAATGTTAGCGCTTCGCTTTCGGAGGTCTGTTATAATTCTATAAAACCCGATTCTTATAAAAATAAATATGCAGATATTTCACCAATCACCACTACTCTTAATCAAGGAGAGGGAGTCACGGGAGTCGCTCCAAATGCTTTAATAGATTGTTTAACAAAGGAGAATCTCAAAGGATCTTATTTAACATTAGACAATGCAGCAAAATTAGTTGAAGGGATTACCTCTTACAGAACAGGTGGCAAGGGTTGTATAGACCTTGATGTTGATAATTACGAAGAAAGAAAGCTTTGTGAAACTATTTGCGAACTTGATTGTGTTAAAAAAAATGGCAATGTAATTGATGCTACAAAACTAAGCTCTGATATGATTTGGAAAGCTAACACGCCAAGAAAACAAGATTCTAGCGATGGTATCGACATAACTCCGAATAGCAATATATTCGTTAGCGCGGCAGGTGAAGTTAATTTTAGAAAAACCTATGAAAGCGAATTAGCATCAACAATCCAACCTTTAGACTTGACTTCATTTGCAGGAAATCAAGTAGTAAAATTACAATTTTTTGGAAATTACGGTGATTTAAGTACGCAATCTTATTACGCCCTTGCAACTCCAACTACTGATGACATTGCTAAAATGCAAGGACTAGCGAGAAGATCTTTGGTTTTTTTTACACCATTAAATGCAAATAATAATCCTATACCACTTAACAAAACAATTACTGCAAGTGAGCTAACACTTGCGCAATCTAATAACGGAGTTATCTCTCATGCTTCAACGATTGATGGGTTCATAAATTTTAAAATGACTAAGACTACTAATTGCAATGATGCTCAAATTGATGTTTCTATAAAAAAGAATGGAAGCAAAATTACTTATTACAAAGTAACCAATTTAAAGCTTTCTGAGGTATACTCTACAAAAAATATTCCGACATATTCCGATTCGACAATCAAGATTGATATAACTAATAATACAATACCCCAATCACCAAAAGATTGTATAATAAAAATGCAAACCCAGGGTTATGCTGACACGGAGATTCCATATTCTGGTATTGCGCAATTTTCTAAAGCTTCAACAGGTAGTTGTAAATTATTTGGAAGAATAATAAATCCTGGCGCTGATAAAATGACCTATACCGACCCGGATCCTGCTAATGATAATGAGGTAATCGGAATTAATAATGCTGCCGAATCAGATAAAGCTTTTATTGTTTTATCTGGAGATGACTTCAGTTATTCATCTCCAGCTGGCGATCGCCCATTTAAAGTTAAAAATGTTTATATTGGCCTCATTGCTTATTCGAATAAAGATCAAAAAGATTTAGCTGTTCCATCAAGTTGTAGCCTTCAACTAAAAGAACTTGCAAATTGTAAAATTGAAAGCTCTTCTTGTTTAATAGCTCCTTCAGATTACTCGTCTAGCCAGCTTCAAGGGTGCAAAGATGGAAAGGGCGAATCAGGAAATATTGATGCTGGCAAATCTGGTAATGGTGGTGGAGGCGGTGGGAATCTCGGCGGTATAAAAGGTTCTTATGAAACGAATCAAGGTGCTGGTGGAAATGGCAAGCGTGGAGAATCTTATATAAATCCAGAATTTAAATTGGGCGAGATAGGTACTCCAACCCCTCCTGCCACTCTACCAAATATTAAGAAAGGAGCGCCTTCATCCGGCATTCTTAATGGTGGTAATGGTTATGTAGTTTTTTATTGGGATAAAGATAAAAATATTATAGCTAATAAATTTGCTTACACCTCCACCAATGGCCTTATAACTCCCGATCCTACGACTCAAATTCCACCTGATAACAAAAAATTACATTATGAAATTTATGGTGGCGGTGGTGGCGCCGGAGGAAATTGTGGTTCTATAGAGGGGGGGGAAGGTGGAGATGGAGATTATTTTTCAGGAATATTGGATTTTTCAAATTCCTCGTTTTCATCGGGCTCAATTATTACTTTAAAAGTAAAAGTTGGTTCCGGAGGTTATTCTGGAAAAAATTGTAACACACCTTCTCCCCCAAAGGGATCGTTAAATCCCGACTCAATCGATACTAATCTCAAGGGTGGGAATGGTGGAAATGATGGAAATGATTCCACCGCTAATGCTGGTGGAGGAGCTGGCGGTTCAGCTTCTTATATTTCATTAGCAAGAGAAGGTCGTGAGGATTTTTTAGTAATTGCTGGTGGTGGTGGTGGAGGCGGTGGCGCTAAGGAAATAGAGGGTCGGAATGCAAAAAATGCAGATAATTACTCGAGAAGCAACGAATTAAAATCTAATGCTAATAACTACAGATTAGCTGTTGCTATAGAAAATCTTCCAATTATGAAGGCTGGCTTTGATTCGGATTATTATGAATATGATGATTTTTTTACCAAGACAATAGTGAGCTCAATCGATCCTTCAGTGAGCTCAATCGATCCTTCGAGAAACATCGATGTCAAATCAAATTATGACGATGACGATGGATTTTTTGTGCGAAAAGGGCAAATTTTAAGAATATTGCCAAAAAGTTTTGATGATGCAGGATGTAGTGGTGACATATCAATGAAAATTACCCGAAGACCTGCCGTTCTTTGTCTGGATGGCATTGATGAATCGATTAAAAATCCCCTTTGTACACCAAATTTTCCACTTGGTGCAAATTCTCAGCAGGGATGCGCACCTACTTCAATTTGTGTTAAATGCAAACCCAGACTTCCAGAAAGACCTCAGAATGAGGAACTTTGTCCATTGACTGATCAGGATACCCAGCAATATTGTAAGGATGTAGAAAATTGCGCGAAAATTATTTGTAGCGTTCAAGGAGACGCTGACTATCCAAATACTGGATGTACTAGAAGCAATCCCCCATTAACATATACAGGCCCAGCATGTCTTGCTGGCTGTAGTAGTGGTTGCGCAAGACTAAGAATAGATGAAATGCAACGGAGTCCAAAAAGTGAAATAAATTCTTCCATTTGCTATAACTTTGAAGATGAAACCGATATTAGCGTATATAATTTTTTAAAAAAATATAATGAATCAGACACTAGCGCTCTTAAAAAATCATTAAGGGATTCCAAAAAAATTAAAAGAATTGGAAATTATGATCGAACATATAATTTTGGAAATTTTGATAATTACAAAAAAAGCCGTTTACATAACAGTTACTTTGAAACAGCGGATCAAATTTCTTTCGACTCTGGTTCATTCCAGCCATTTCTTATTAAAAATAATAATTTTAAAGAAATGAGAAATATAGCTTACAAAGACCCCGTTACTAAGAATTATGCAATAAGTAGTAGAGATAATATTTTACCAGGTGAAAGCGAAATAACGGTTAAAGTCTTGAATACCCCAATTCTACAAAAAGGAAGAGGTTTACAAGTTGCTCTTTGCAAAGAAAGTACTGAAACAAGCAACGATTGCCTTCATCCTGAGGGCGCTAAAATTTTAGCATATTTTATAAAATTTCCAGATTTAGAAAACAATGCTTTTAGATTTAATTCTTTTGGAATTTTGGAAAGAGGGACTGGGGTATTAACTGACAATAATCTCAGTGACAATATTGTAATTTCTCTTTGCCCTAATATGGCCAGCGGAAATAATTTCATATGTTACACAACTAATGAAAACGATAAAGAGATTAAAAAATATAGATTAATTTTTAGAGTAAAAGATTTTGATAATAACTACTCAAATAATTCTGGAGAATATATCATTAAACTTGAAAAAAAAGATTCTAAAAACATTAGATCTGGACGAGTTATTAATGGAATTCTGCAACCAATTATAGAAAATCTTGATGGAGCTCCAGCGGCTATCGGTAAACCAGAAAAGACAGGCATTGTTCGTAATTTTTACACTCAATTAACACATCATACATTATATAGATCAATATTAACATTAACCATGGTTTTAGCTTTATCATTTTATGGAATGGGTTATTTAATGGGTGTTAACGAATTAAAACATTCCGAAGTAGTAAAAATTTTATTAAAAATAGGTTTTATATATTTATTTACATCAACAGAAACCGGATGGTCGTGGTTTAATAAATTTTTTGTGGGATTCTTTAGAAATGCCACCGATTACATCTCTTTTTCAGTCGCCGAAACTTTTGACTACGAAAATTCCGCAAGTTTAAAAGTGATGCTTGAGAATAATAATTTTTACGATAGAGCAATTTTATTTAAAAGTGTTGATTCTGTAATTGATTTAATATTAGCAGGAGCGGTTCAAAAGAAAATTATGGCATTATTATTTTCAAGTATATTTGGTTGGCTATATTTTGTAATAATGTATTACTGCTTATTAACATATGTTTACGCAGTCGCAAACTCCATGCTTCTCTATATAACTTGTCAAGTAATCATCTCAATTCTTTTTGTACTTGGACCTATTTTTTTCATATTTTTAATGTTCAAAGTGACCAAAGATATGTTTGATAATTGGCTTAAAGCCCTAATCGGATTTTCTCTGCAACAAATATTTTTAGTGATGACATTGGCTTTATTTAATTCTTTTGTTATCGGCTTTTTAAAACTCGCTTTGGGATATAGAGTTTGTTGGACAAAAATTTTAAGTTTAAATTTATATATTAATAGATTTACGCTATTAAATTTTTGGACAGTTGCCGGAACTAATGCGCCAGATTCTATAACAGAAGATTCTCCCGACGAATCTTTTGGTGATACTCAAAACATGCCCTCTATATATCTATTTCTTTATTTGCTGGTTGTCGTTTCATTAATGAAAAAATTTATAGAATTATTTACAAATCTTGCGGTGACGATAGCTGGTGGATTAAAAGCTTCAACAATTGCAACTGATTCGGCAAATATTGGTAAATCTTTATTTAAGGCCGCCTCTTCCGTTGCTAGCAAGCTTTACAAAAACTCAGCCGGAAGAGTTATTTCTAGAATTGACAATAATATATTTGACACTGGAGCTATTGGAAGCGCAAGAAGAAAAGCAGAAAGGCAACAATTTATTGAAGATGTTAAAACAAGAAATGAATTAAAAAAAGTGGGCAATATAGCAATAAGCGAGCATAAAAAAAATCCTAAGGAAGCTATATTATTAGCAGGAATGAGTGCGGATAGGCAAAAAGAAACGCTTAGAGAAGTTTGGAAAAAGGCCATTAAAGACTACGCAACAAGCAAGGGAATAGGCTCCAAAGAACTTGAAAGAATAACCAACGCAAGTGGATTAAATTATAGCGGTAACAATCTTTTTGGTATGGTCTTTCAAGCTGGAAAACAAGCCGTTACTTCAGGCGGTAATTTACTTAGCTCGATGAATGATAAAAAAATTGATGCTTCATTTTCTAAATCACAAGCTAATTCGGCTTTGAAAAAAATGGATAACGATGATCAAAATAAATTCATAAAAGCTGTTAAGGAAGGCCATGTTCATGTAAATGAAGGAAGCTTAGAAAGTACACGAAAAACGTTTACAGAGATAAGAAAATCAATTTTAAAGCCGAAGGTAGTCCTCGTTTCAGCTTCAAAATCGGCTTGGTCAGTTGCAAAAAAACCACTTAGTACAATAGCAAAAAAACCCCTTAGATTTATTGGATTTATTGAGCCAAGCAAAGCAGATAAATTAAAAAGTGAGGTAACTAAAGAACTTGAAAATGCTGGAAAAATAACAACAAATCAAAAACCTCTAGGTGATTTTCTCAAAGAGTGGGCGAGAACGGATGAAGAGAAGCTTATAATTAAAAATGCAGTTCGTGAAAAATCTAGACAGCAAGAAGTTAACTTACCAAAACTAACCAGCGAATCAACTGCAAAAGATTTAGAGGCAACTCAAAAATTATCTCAAGATACCAAGAAATATACTGGAGCACCATTAGATAAGGATAATATATCCCTTCAAGCCATGGCTAAGAGGACTGTAACTAGAGCAAAAAATTTATTTTCTCGTAACAAAGATGACATAATTAAAAAATCTGAGAAAGCTGAAACAATGTATGCGAAGAATTTTGAAAAGTTAAAAATAGAAAGGGAAAAAAATGAAAATGATCCAAATAATAAAAATTCGATAAAAAATTTGAAAGAAGCTTTGGAATCTAAAAAAGTATTAGATCAGGATTATAAAAATTCTGATGAATTAAAAAGATTTAATATTTTAGAAAAAGCGAGAGATTCTATATATGAGAAGGAAGGTCGTAGTAGTGTAAAAAAATTCTTCTTAGGAAAGCAAGCTGACATTTCTGATGAAATTAAGAAGGAAATGAAGCAAAATGGAATGCAAGACTATGATAAAGATAATATAGTAAATCGAATATTAAAAACAACTTTGGATAAAAGAATAAAACCAACTAAAGCTGCGCTAACTAAAAATTTTAATGAATTAATAGAAAAAGAGTTTTCTAAAAAGCCTGAATTGCTTGAAGGAATAAAACAAAATAGATATGAGATTAACGAAATTAAAACAAAATTAAATGATGCAGATAAAAGAGAGAGAAAAATAGAGGAAGTTAAAAATTATTTCGATAAAGCAGAGCAAATTAAGAAAGAATATCAAAAAACTATTACTGAATATGAGGATAAACATTGGACAACAAGATTTGGAGCAGCTACGCTAAGTAATATTGCTTCAGTTTATTTGCCAGTAAGATTCGTTGCTAGAAATACACATTCCCTTGTCAAGTCGGTAAGAGATGTTAAAAATGGTACAACTGATTTAGTCAATAAATATTATAATAATAAAGAATCAAATCTTTATAAAGAAAATAAAGGTAAAACGATTATACATGCTCCTTCAGGATTTCTTTATAGGGAAAGAGAAAAATATAAAAGCGCTCGTAAAGGTTTAAAAGAAGCTAATAATATGCAAAATCCTGAAAAATTTGTTGCAAAACATGAAAAAATTTTAAAAAATATTAAAAAAGAAGAAGAAAGACTTAGTAAGCCTTCTTTTGTTGGTGTTTCAATTGGAGCTGAACCGCCACAAATAAATTCAGCACCTCATCCTTCAGCATCAACTTTTATTAGTAATCAAAAAAATGTTTAACAAAAATATTAACAACAATCAAAAAAAGCCTTGCTTGCAAAAGCTCTGCGCTTTGTTGTTTTTATTTTTAGTATCTTCTTGCAATGATTATGGGTGTATAGATGCTGATGATTTTGGTGAATATGAATCTTATACTTTTAGGGTTGAATCTAGTAGATTAGGTGAATATTGCACATATAAAGATGGTATTAATATAGCGAGTCAGCCGACCGGATTAAGAACATGTATTAATTCAAAATGCTCAAGCGCCCTTACCAAAGATTGCGGTGAAGCATGTGAAGATGAATGTAGGGCGAATGTTGAAAAAACTCTTACTGCAGTTGGGCTAGCCCCAGGTGAAACTGATGCATCTAAAACCGCTCAACCACTTTGGACTTCGGTTGGAGGTGATGCTGAGAAAAATATATCCATAGAACATAATTCTCAAATTTTAATAACAGCTCAAGGTACGCTTGATCTTGGAAATGAAGTAGAAAAATCAACTGTGTTTATTAACGCAAGTGACACCGGAAAAGAAGACTTGAATCTTGCCTTAACAACTGAAAAACCAAATATTGCAAAATTTTCTGGTAATGAAAATATCAATATTACTATTGAGGGTAAATTTAAGGATAAGGATAATGACTATACATATTTTAATAGAAGTAGTGAAAATCCAGTCAATCGAGATATTGCGATTGATTATAATCTGATTAATTATTATGAACATAGTATAGCAAATGGCGCAAGAAGAATTTTTGCTTATTTTATTCCATCCCCTCCCGTCCCCAGCGAATTTAAAGATTTTCCACTTCCACTAACCCCAGATCCATCTAAATGGCAATGTTCAATTTTAGAGGGATATTTGTCATGTAGCATAAAAGATAATTGCTCTCAGGATAAGGATAATCAATCAGGGTGCGATCTTTATCAAGAATTAGTAGCCGCAGACATAAAAAAGGTTAAAGATACAAAAAATGCATATAATCTTTATTTTTCAAAATTTTTTAATGTTGACAATTTAACTAAGGAAACCTCAAGATATAATAACACAACCGGCTTTATCAGATATAAAGGTGATAACTTAATTGGAACCAATGATGTTAGTGATAATGTAATATTAAATGTAAATAATATTTGGAACCGTTTTAATTTTCCAATTAATCAAAAAGATTATGCGATTAAATTTACGCATCTTCCACCAGGCGCAACTAAAAAATGTACAAACCTTAAATACAGAATCAAAGAATTAAAGGAATATGCTGTTGAGATCAATGATGAGGGGGTGACAAACCCAAAAGTATATGTAATTAATAAGGAAGATCTTAGTTATTTTCAATACAGAGAAGAAAATACTTTAGATTGCCAGGTAAAAATATCTTTATATCAATTTCATGAAATTGAATTTAGCGAATCTGGCTATATTGAATTTGGAATTCCTAATAGAGTTTTGCCTAATACAGCCCTTTGCAATTTAAAATTTAAAATTTTTAATAAAAATAATGGAAAAGATGAATTTGCAAATTTTTTATATCCAAAATCAACTTCAACTCCAAGTGAAGAATATCGCAAAGCTGTTGAAACATCTGCTGTTGTTTCTCCAACTGATCCTACTCCTTCAACTCATCCTATTTTAAGCAGAGACTCCACAAACAACCCTAAAAAATATTTCGTAAGAAAGGGTCAAATATTAAGTTTCCATCCGGATAGTTGGAATGGAACATGGATATCAAGAACGGATCCTGCAAATACTGACCAACAGAAATGCGGAGTAGGTTTTTATGTCAAATTAACCCCGAGACCTGCAGTTTTTTGTTCAGATAAACTTGTTAAGGAATTTATAAATATTAATCAAGATAAGAATCCTACCAATAATTGCAAAAATCCATATTATGATGAAAGTATAAAAAAATATACTGGATGCCAACAAGATATAACAATCTGCGACTCAAATGCCAATTTCTGTCCAAGCGAATGTATTGACACAGATTTTAGCACTTGTAGACCTTCATCAACAAGTCTATCCGGTGATACGCTCTTTACGCCATCAGTATCCTGCACTCCAAAGAGTCCCCAAAATATTTGTTATACGCCTGGTTCTAACCATCTTTGTAGTAGTGCCACGGCCCCATTGAATTGCAAAAACTATGCTGATTTTTTAACTATGGAACCCTATAAATCAAGAGAACCTCTGCCTCAAATTACGGAAGCTTTATGCGCGAGCTGTTTAAATGCTTTAAAAGAACAAGCTACAGCCCCATTTTTCAAGAAAACGGATATTAATTTACAGCAATGTTATGATTTAGAAAATTATACTGGAACAATGGACGAATTAAAAAAAGGTTTAGATTTGTTAACTGATATTAATAAAAGCTTGGAGGCATATGAAATATTAGAAAATAAAATATTAGAAAATGATCTTAAAACAAAAGGTCTTAAAAAATTAGAAACATTTAATGGCAATTATGGAAATTTTTATCCTTTAGCACATACTGGTAAAGATGAAATTTATAAAATAAAAAATTTGATATCAGTTGGTAGGCAGGGATATTTAAAATTTATAATACTTGATGATATTCCGATAATCGCACCCGATCCCAATATCGCAATCAATCCCAAAAACGTAACCAATCCTGATTATTTCGAAATAGCGGGAGCGAGAAACATTTCTATACTCGAGCCGTCGTTGCGCGTGAATATAAAATCTAGCAACGAATTATCAAATGGTAAGGGGCTTACTATTGCTCTGTGTAGAGAAGATAGTGTCACTTCTACTAATTGCTCTGGTAGCAAAACTTTGTCAGAGCAAAAAACTACATTTGGGCCCGATGCTAGTGTACTTCCAATTATCGAAGAAGATGGTGGTCCTAAATCTTTCAGCAACTATAAATTTAATGATTTTGGACAATTAATTAGAATTACAGAAATTGTCTCGACGGATGTAAATAGTAATGAATATCTTAGAGAATGCACTGCTCCAGAAAATATGAATATATGGCCAAAAATTGATGCAAATTTCTTATGCTTCCGTCATCGCATTAACACCTTACCCCTTACTTCACCTAACGCTCTATCATATAATAATCGCTTAACTTTTAGAATATTTGATAATGAAACTCCGAGTTGTAAAGCTTCCGGTGATTCTTATATTAAGTGCAACCCCACAAACCCTGACTTAACACTCGATAACGATTGCACCCGTTTCACAATGTATAATCAAAATTGGAATGGCGAAGGAAGCGATTATTGCCCCGATTCTCCTCCTGATTGTGAAAAGAAATATAGATGTATTGCCGATAAATATGCTAACAATCAAGGGCATTATGATGTTGCGGTTAAAATTAAAAGAGGCTCCAAAGTTCAGGTTTCTAATTTTATTGATTCAATAATTTCGCCAATTCTAGGTCAAGTTGATGGATTTTATAAAACTGACAAGGTTATTTATGATAAAAAAAATCTTATATTAGCTGCCGATTTGTCAGAAAATCCTGCAACAGATATTCTCCAACTTACTGCAAAAGATTCGAAAATTATTGATCATGAGTTAATTTCCCCAGTAATGAAGGACTCATTAGAACCTATTACATTAAAATGTCCTAATAACAATTGTTTTATTAGTTATATAATTAAAGCTGTATTAATTTATAATAATCCAGATTGTCCTCCAGATGATATAAGGACTATAGTACAAAATAGTTGTGAGGGTTTTGTTCAATGCTCTTTTTCTGCCAGTAAATCATTCATTCAATATAGCACTGGCGTCCCCCTTTATTCAGTCCCATCACGATGTAAAATAAATAAAGTTGTTATTGAATACGCCGTTAGCAAATCAGACAAACCCCTATTCAAAGAAAATCAGGTAAGAAGAATTTATAAATCTATATTAGATAATCCTGTTTATAAATCATTTTTAACGCTATCAATAGTTCTTATGCTTTCATTTTATGGAATGGGATTTTTGATGGGCGTAAGTGAGTTAAAACAATCAGAAATACTTGATAGACTTATAAAAATTGCTATAATTTATTTGTTTACCAATCCAGAATTTGGTTGGGTTTGGTTTGAAAAATTTTTTGTTACTTTCTTCAAAAATGGAATAGATTTTTTAACATTCACTATGGCTGGACTTTTTGATGAAACTAATCAAATAGAATCAGCGATTCAAAATGGAAATTTTTCAAATAAATCACTAATTTTTGCGGGTGTAGATCGAGTGATACACTTATTATTAATAAATGATGTGATTCACAAAAAAATTGGTGCATTAATGTTTTATAAATTCTTTGGAATTTTATATGTAATGATAATTTATTATAGCGCTATTGCCTATGTTTATGCAGTCTCCAACGCGGTTTTATTATATTTAACTTCGCAATTTTTTACCTCAGTTCTATTTATAGTTGGCCCCATCTTCTTCGTCTTTATTTTATTTAAGGAAAGCAAGGGATTTTTTGATAATTGGCTTAATGCTTTGATTGGCTTTGGATTGCAACAAATATTCCTAGTATTTACGCTAAGCCTTTTTAATACGATGCTCTATATGGTTATCAAATTAACGCTTGGTTTCAGAGTTTGTTGGGATAGCGTTTGGCAAATACATTTACCAGGCGGAATAAACATCTCTCTATTATCTTTTTGGACACCTCAAGATGCACCACCTTATTTAGGAGAGATTATGAATCCATCAGCAGAAGGCTCTTCAGGATCAATTCCAACTATTCCAAGACTTTTATCTTTGTGGACGATTTGCGTAATAATGAAATCATTTATAACTCAAATCGCCAGCTTAGCGACCACGATGAGTGGCGGTATTTCTGCATCAGATCTCGGCTCATCAGTTGCTAGCGGAATGAATAGCATTGTAGATCAAGCACAAAAGAAATGGGGCGCTCTTTATAAAAAAAGTGGCGCAAAAATTATTATTCAGGGAGCTGATCAAAGATTATTTGATTCGGGAAAATTAGCTAAAAAGGCTAGAAAAAAAGCAAAAAATGCTGATAGCCGTGATAGTAGAGTAATAGACAGAATGAATAAAGATGGCGATAAAGGCGTGAGTGATTATAAAATAAAAAATTCTAAAAAATTTGCAAATATGACAGAAGCGGAAAAAAGACAAACACTTAATAAAGTTAAAAAAGAATATATGAAAGATTCAGCCAAATCAATGGGCAAAACAGAGAAAGAAGCAGAGAGATTAATGAATAGATCTGGCTCTAAATATCATGGAGATAATGTTTTTGGTGCGATGATGTCGATGACAAAAGATAGATTTCATGAACAAAACAATTCGTTAAATGCAAAAGCCCTAGATGTTGAGACGGGGATGTTATCAAGGGAAATGACTAAAACTCTCCAAGGAATGGATAATGCAACTGATCGCAAAGCATTTATTGATGACATTAAAAGTGGAAATATATCAAAAACCCCCTCAACAAATCGCATGGGTCCAGTAACTGCATATATAGAAGGAAAAGCAAAAGCAGAAGAAAGACAAATTGCCATTCACCAACTGGAAAAATCTGGAGAAATTCCGAGAATAACCTCAACCTTCCAACCAGAAAATCCTCATCGAGACCTCTTTGCAAAGGCAAAGTTCGTTATAACGCATTCTCGTAAATCTATTAAAGCTGCTTTTAGCGAAAGAAGTGCGAGTGCCGAAGAAAAAATTCTTGATAAAATTAAAGAAAATAGAGAACAGCAATCTTTTGGTGGTGGCGAAAAAGCTGATGGAAAAGAAATAAATAGATTAGAAGTATTTGCCAAATATCTTCAAACAAAAGAGGGGAAGAATAGTCGGGAAGATCAGCTTAAAGCGGAGAATGACAAAACTATTGCAGATAAACCAAATGAAGGTACTATTAAAAAAATTGAAGATGACTCTAATAAAGCAATTAGAGGAAAATTGAATGCTGAAAATGACTCAAATAATTCTGCTATAGAAACAGTCAATGCAGGTATTTCTCGAATTAAGGATCATCACGAAATAGATGTTTTATCTAAGAAATTAGAAGGACGCAAAGCCACTTCTGAAGATACCGTAAACCTTAATAGATTAAAAGATATAGATAAAAATAGACTTGAGGAAGATAGATTCGAAAACAGAATCGAACAAACATCGTCATTAAAAATACAATTAGCGAAACCTGAAGCAGAATTAGATAATTATGAAATAAAAAGAGAGAAAATAGCTGAGGCTTTAAAAAAATTACCCCCTGAAAACCCAGCTAGTGATCAAGTTGGTGGGGCATCGACAAACCCAGCGCAAAGCTCTTCAGCACCACAGCCCCAATCAGTTCCGGCTCCAACAAATGCAACACCCACTCCTGGGGTACCAAGCGCTTAACCCCGCGCTTCTTAAGATCCCAAAGATTCTCTTTTGGCAAATGCTGATGTGATTTAGTGTAGTTTTTTTATTAAAATTGCTACAAAATATTTAGCTCTACAAATTATAACTTTAAACTAAAATTAAAAAATTTAAAATAATCATCAAAAAAAATATTTAAAAAAAATAACATGAAAAACGGCACAATTTTATCAAAATTTTTAATCATTATATCTGTTTCGATAACGATTATTTTCGCGTATTTAATTAAAAATTTGATTGATAACAATCAAACCAAATCTCTAGTAATGCAAATTAAAAAAATTAATTCTGCAATTGAAAGTTTTAGTGAAAAATATCACGCACTTCCGGGCGATATTCAAAACGCTATGAGCTTTGGAATAAGCATTTATAACAGCGATGGCAATGGTGATAATTACATTACGGATTCGAGAGGTTCAATCGAAATGGCCGAAGGTGAAATTGTAAATTTTTGGATGGATTTATCGAACTCGCAAATGCTCAATGAAAAATATGATGGATTTGAAAATGAAATGGCGCGACCTTCCTCAACTTTCCCCGAAAGTAAAATAGGAAATGCTGGAATCGTTGCTTTTAGTAGCGCTGGCAAGACTTATCTTCAAATAGGATTTTCGCATTCAAATGCTAATAGACTCTTCACAAAAAATAATACACTTACTCCAAATGAAGCTTATTCATACGATAAAAAAGTTGATGATGAAAATCCTTATAAAGGAAATGTTGTAGTTGCCGGAGGTGACACTTTAAACTATACTCAAAATTCTATTTGCGCTCGTGGCGACTCCTTTGATATCAACAACTCAAAACCATCTTGCCAAATAAGAATTGAAATAAAATAATAATTTCAATAATAAGAAAATCTTATTAAATTTGCATTTTTAATAAGATTTTTATATCAGAAAAAAATCATGAAAAATAAAAATTCCGAAATGACAATAGGCTCTCACTTCAATGAACTTAGGAGTCGCGCAATGATTTGTATTTTGTTTTATATTGTAATTTTTGTGTTGTGCTATTTATTTTCAAAAGAAATTTATCACTTTTTACTCAAGCCTTTCATTGAAGTTTCGCAAAATAATCATAATCGCAAACTCATCTACACCAGCCCAACTGAAGCTTTCACGACCTATTTAAAATTATCTTTTTATTCTTCATTATTTTTTTCTTTTCCAATTTTTTTTGCAGAATTATATCTTTTTTTGTCTCCAGCTTTATATAAAAATGAGAAAAAAAATATTTTATTGACGATATTTTTCTCATCTTTTTTATTTTTATTTGGTGCTATTTTTTGCTATTTTTTTATTTTACCAATGGCTTTAAAATTCTTCTCGAGCTTTGAAAATCTTACCTCCATTCATGATAG
>CAMDCJ010000015.1 GCA_945890035.1 Rickettsia typhi | reverse complement strand
ACATCAAAACCTCAGATGCTCTAGGTTTTTGACCCCCCACGATTCTAGAAACTTAACTACCGTTAAGTTTCTAGAATCCGCTCCCCCTCAAGGGGGGAGCAACAGCCTGAAGCACTTCCGAGCTTGTGAAAAATTGTAGGGGCGTAAGCCCTTGAGGGGGAGCAGGCTAAAATGTTTTAACGGTAGTTAAAACTTTTAGCCGTGGGGGGTCAAAAACTAACAGCGACAACGGGTTTGAGGTTAACTCAAAAATTAAAACAAAAAAAATTTTAAAAAGACGATTTCTTGATTTTGCTTTTTATTTATAAATTTTCTTAACAAAAATCGATGATTTTTTAGGTTACTTTTTTTATTTAGGGATGGTTTTTTTAGAAAAATTGAGTTATTTTTTAGTTCAAAAGTTAAATCAAGAAATTGCCATTTTTGAAAAATTATTTAATTAATTTTTACTTTGGCTTTAGATCGATGATAATCTTAGCTTTTTTGACCCCCCACGATTCTAGAAACTTAACTACCGTTAAGTTTCTAGAATCTGCTCCCCCTCAAGGGGGGAGCTATAGCATGAAGGCTTTATGAGTTTTTATTAAATTTGGTATAAAGCAGATTTTTCCGCTTTCTGCCGACAAATAAAGAAATAATTATTTAATAATTTCCTTATTTGTTTCTACTTCGAAACGAAAGAATCTCGCGTTTCGCGGGTAAATACGCTTACCATTTCTGGTAATGTATCTACAATAAATTGTCTTTTTTGACATATTATAAATTTGTTTAATCTCTTCTCAAATTTTTATTTAATATAAAAATTGTTTGTAAAAAATTCTTGCAAGTTATCATCTTGTGATTCATAATGTTATCAACAATGTTAATAATGATATATATATATTATTCCAAAAACTCACCTCGCACATGAGTTTGAATATTTTAAATTTGAATATTTTAAAAAATATTTTTTTTTCATATATAAATTATCAAATAAACTAAGCAATTCCTACACTAAGTGTGGACCGTAAGAAGAGTCTTCGGTTCGCACTGTTCGAAAAGATACTCAAAATTAAATCGTTGTCAAGTTAAATTTCTACATCTAGTACTTCTTATGTAATTTTATACTAGATATAGTTTTGATTTATTAAAAAGAAGATCAAAGAACTTCCTACTTCGTTAGTCATGTTGAAATTTGTGAGTAAAATTTATTTTTTTCTTAAAAAACTTTCTCATCGAGAAGATTTTTAACATTCATCGCAACATGAAATAACGCCACAACAATCAATTTATTTTCTAATTTTTCGAAAAAAATATAATGTTTATTAGCGCGACAATGGCAAAATCTAGTGCTAAATTCTTTGTTTATTTTAGTTTTGATTTTTCCTTACCGAGATTATTGATTTTTCAAGTTCCAAAGCATATTTTTTAGCAGATTCTTTTCCCCACTTTCGGGCAGAAAATATAATTATCTCTTTAATCTTTTTTTCGGCAGTTGGGGTTTTGAAGATTTGTAGTGGTGTATTTTGCACGGCTAATTATCGTTCAACGATTCCTCCAAAATATCTTTCATCTTAAGAGGTGAAATTTTATTTTGATCAACATCTTTGCCAGCCTTGGCTAACTCCAAATGCATTTCGCTTAGGTATGATTTATTTTCTAAATTTTGATGGGTGCGAACGGCATCGCGAATAAATTCACTGATTGAGCTATATAAACCGCTCTCTACTTGCTTTCTTGCGTATGATTCTAATTCTGGGGTTAAGGAAATATGTGTGCTCATAATTTATATTTATAAAATAATTTCGACATTAATATTTTAACAATGCAAAGTCAATATTCACTTTATTTTATCTATCGTTTCACAACTCATCAACATTTTTGTTAGTTAAATTTGCTGTCGCAAATTTAGGGTTTTTTAACAAATCTCATCAACATTTTTCCCAGAAATTTTTTGTTTTAAAACCACATTTACTTTTTGTAAAATCAAATTTTCAGCGATTTTAGAAAGTTGCTTCTGACCATGATTCACAAGCTCTCTTTGCTCATTAAGATTTTTAGAAAAATTATCAGGAAGCGTAAGATTTTCTAAATCAAAAATTGCTGATTCGATATTTTCCCTCTCGCTTTCACTTAAAATAAATTGTGGATTTTTTAAATCTTTTTTAATAATTTCAATATCATGATTAGCCTCGACAATCACTTCAGTAAGTAAGCGATTTTCAATATCGGATTTCGAATTTTTTAGCGATTCGAGTAAAATATTTTTAACATCATTTTCGTTTAATCCATAACTCGGACGCACAATAATTTCTTGTTTTTCGCCGGTAAATTTTTCTTCGGAAGTGATGGTTAAAAGTCCGTCAGCGTCAAGTGTAAAAACCACGCGCACTCTTGCAATTCCAGCCTTCAAAGGCGGTATATTTTTTACTTCAAATTCAGCCAATGAGCGACAATCTTTGGCAAATTCTCGCTCACCTTGCACGATGTGAAATTTCATGGCGCTTTGATTATCAGCGTAAGTTGTAAATTCTTTGGCTTTGGCGATTGGGATTGTAGAGTTGCGATAAATAATTTTATCGACAATTCCCCCCATCATTTCAATGCCCAAAGATAGCGGATTAACATCGAGCAATAAATTATTTTTGCTATGCGATAAATTATATGCTTGATGAGTTGCGCCGATAGCAACTACGCGGTCAGGATCAAGATTTGTAAGAATTTTTTTGGCACTAAAAATTTCCGCTAATTTTTTTTGAATTAACGGAATTCGCGTTGATCCGCCGATTAAAATTACGCCATCAATTTGTGCAATTTCAATTTCCAAATCATCGATTAAATCCGTTGCAAGAGTAAGAGTTTTGTTAATTTTTTCGCTAATTAAATTTTCAAATTCTTGACGCGAAATATTTTCAAAAAAATCTTGCGAAGATAATTTTTCCTTAACTTCTCTTGGATTTTTAACACCTTTTTCTTGCAAAATTTCATCAAAATCATCACCACCTAAATTGTTGTCACCAGCGACTCCAAGCACTTTAAAAACTCCGCGATCAATTTTTAAAATTGACACATCGAAAGTTCCGCCACCAAGATCATAAACTAAATAAGTGCCACGAGATTGATTTTCTAAACCATAGGCGAAGGCTCCTGCTGTGGGCTCATTGACTAAACGTAAAACTTCGAAGCCGGCAAGTTCGGCGGATTGTTTGGTGGCGTTTTTAGCATTTTCATCAAAATAGGCGGGTACTGTAATTACGGCTTTGGTAACGGTTTTTTGTAAATTTTTTTCAGCAATTTTTTTTAAATATTTTAAAATTTCTGCCGAAATTTCTATCGCCGAAATTTTTTTATTACCAATTTGTAAGGCGATGGCGTCTTTATTTTCGGTATTGTCGATGATTAAATCATCGTAAAAGTTTTTTGATAAGGAAAGTTTTTTTAAGTCAGAATAATTTTTCCCCATCAATCTTTTTATCGAAGAAATTTGATATTTTCCGCTAGCATTTTTACCAACGCCAACCACTTCTCCATCTTCATTGTAAGCCACTTTTGAAGCGATCATATCATCGCCATTTTCATCGCGAAAAATTGTTAATTTTTCATTTTCAAAAATGCCAATTAATGAATTTGTGGTGCCTAAATCAATGCCGACGACAACAGCTGTCGCATCTTTATTTTCTAGCTCTGGAATTGGTTCTTGAATTTGTAAAAGTCCCATTTTAATTTAGATTTTTTTGCCGATTTTTTAAATCAATTAATGATTTTTTTAAATATTTTGCTTTAATTAAAAACTGCGTTGCTTCATTGAATTTATTGATTGCAAAAGCATTTTGAAAATCGTTAATTAATTTTTTAATTTGTGAATTTAAATTATTTTTTAAAACTAAAATTTCATCCAAATTATCGATTTCAAAAATTATTTCTTGCAGATCTAAAATCTCTTGAAGCGTTGAAATATCTGGCTTAATATGATTTTCATCATTTTCAATATCGATATTTTTTAATTGTAAAAGATGCGATGCCCGCAAAAAATCATCACTTAAAATCTTATAAGCTTCATTAATTAAAATTGAGTGTTCGATCGAGTCAAAATCGGCTTTGTCGGGATGAAATTGATTTTGAAATTGATGATATTTTTTTTCAATTTCGCTTAAATCGATGGTAAATTTTGGTGTTAAATTAAAGAGTTCAAAATAATTTTTCATACATTAAAACTTTCTCCACAACCGCAACGACCTTTTTCGTTGGGATTTACGAAATCAAAGCCTGAAGACAGTTCATCTTCTTTGAAAACCATCTCACTGCCAATCAAAAACATTGAAACTTTTGGGTCGATAAAAATTTGAATTTCTTGATTATCATCCTGACATAAAATTACATCATCATATTTGGAAATATTTTTTTCAGGAATGGCGAACTCAATCGTGTAGCTTAAGCCCGAACAACCGCGAGTTCGCACCGAAACGCGAATGCCTTCGCACGGGTCGGTGCGTTTACTCAAAAGTTTTTTAATTTGAGCAAGTGCTTCGGGCATAACCGTAAGATAATCAACGATTGGATTGCCGGTTTTAGAAACTTTAAAATTCATTTTAATTTTTTTTATGTTTTTTAACCGCCATTTTATCTTCATTCTTATCATCTTCAGAATCATCTTCAGAATCATCTTCAGAATCATCTTCAGAATAATTATTTTCCTTATTCTTTTTGTAATCCTCAATCGCCGCTTTAATTGCTTCTTCAGCTAGCACCGAACAATGAATTTTAACCGGCGGAAGCGATAATTCTTCGGCAATTTCTTTATTGGTAATTTTTTGCGCTTTGTCGATTTCCATGCCTTTAATCCATTCGGTCGCAAGTGAGCTTGAGGCAATCGCTGAGCCACAGCCGAAGGTTTTGAATTTAGCATCGGTGATGATACCATCATCGGAAACTTTGATTTGCAATTTCATAACATCGCCACAAGCTGGAGCGCCGACTAAGCCAGTGCCAATGCCTTTTTCATTTTTGTCGAAAGCGCCAACATTTTTGGGATTTTCGTAATGTTCTAAAAGTTCTTTTGAGTAAGCCATATTTTTTAAATTAATGTGTTTTCCAATTGATTGATTTAATGTCGATACCTTCTTGCATCATATCCCAAAGCGGGCTCATGGCGCGAAGCTTTTCAACTTTTTTAGTAATTAAAGTTATTGCGTAATCGATTTCTTCTTCTGTCGTAAAGCGTCCAAAACCAAAGCGAATCGAGGTGTGAGCGAGTTCGTCATCAACGCCCAAAGCATGTAAAACATAAGATGGCTCAAGTGACGCCGAAGTGCAGGCTGAGCCTGAGGAGACCGCTAAATCTTTGATTGCCATAATCATCGATTCACCTTCAATTCCCGCGAAAGAAAAATTTAAATTACCTAAATAGCGCTGTTCTAAATCGCCATTGAGATAGATGTGCGTAAGAGGCATTATGGCATCATAAAATTTCTTACTTAATTTTTTGATGTGTAAATAATCTTGTTCCATTTCGTTGAAAGCTATTTCTGAAGCAAGCCCAAGTCCAACAATAAGTTGAGTTGGAGCCGTGCCACTGCGAATTCCGCGCTCTTGGCCACCGCCACTAAAAATTGATTTAATGCGGACGCGTGGTTTACGGCGAATATAAAGAGCGCCGATGCCTTTTGGTCCATAAATTTTATGTCCCGAAATACTCATTAAATCGATATTCATTTTATCGACATCGAGCGGAATTTTACCAAAAGCTTGAGCGCAATCGGTGTGAAAAAATACACCTTTTTTGCGACATAAAGCGCCGATTTCAGCAAGGGGCTGAATGACGCCGATTTCATTGTTGACCGACATAATTGAAACCAAAGAAGTTTCGTTGGTGATAGCTTTTTCTAGAGCATTTAAATCAACCAAGCCATTTTTTTGTACAGGCAAAAATGTAATTTTAAAACCTTCTTGTTCTAGGTCACGACATGAATTGATAACGCATTTATGTTCGGTAGTTAATGTAATGATATGTTTTTTATTGGCGGTTGCGTAAAATTTGGCAACACCTTTAATTGCTAAATTGTTTGATTCCGTAGCGCCTGAGGTGAAAAAAATTTCTTTTTCATCGGCGTTGATAAGTTTGGCAACTTGACGACGAGCGATTTCGACAAGCTCTTCAGCCTTCCAGCCGTAAGAGTGACTTCTCGAATGTGGATTGCCATAATCATTCTTCATTACATCTATTATTCTGTCAATAACCCGTGGATCGATTGGGGTTGTAGATTGATAATCTAAGTAAATTGGTAATTTTACTGTCATTTTTTCCTTTATTTTTTAGTTCTTTGATAAAATTCATTAAAAATTTTTATAAAATAATCGATTTCATTTTTGGTGGTTTGTGGCGAAAGACTTACGCGAATTGCGCCTTCTAAAAAATCATTGGCAACATTTATGGCTTTTAAAATTCTTGATTGAGAAACTGTGCCAGAAGAGCATGAGGCTCCTGCGCTCACGCAAATATTGTTAAGATCAAAATTTATTAATTGCGTTTGATTGCTAATGTTGGGAATCGCATAAAAGCAAGTGTTGGCAAGGCGCGGAGTGTTTGATGCAAAAATTTTTATATTATTGTGAGTAATTTTTTGTAAATTTTCTTCTAAATAATCGCGTAAAATGCTGATTTTTTGAAAATCATCGAGATTTTTTTGAGCCAATGCACAAGCCTCGCCAAAGCCTGCAATTCCAGCGACATTAAGCGATCCAGCTCTTTTAGATTTTTGTTGTTTTCCGCCATAAATTAGTGGACGAAAATCGAGTCCTTTACGAATTAATAAAGCGCCAATTCCTTGGGGACCGTTGATTTTATGGGCTGAAATTGAGGCGTAATCGACATTTAGTTTTTCCAAATCAATGGCAATTTTGCCGACCGCTTGAACAATATCACAATGAAATAAACCGAGATTTTGATGAGTAATTTTGGCAATTTCCTCGACGGGCTGAATAGCTCCGGTTTCGTTGTTGCAAGCCATTACTGAAACTAAAAAATTCTCTTTATTTTGTGGAATTTTTTTAATAAAATCATCGATATTTATGACGCCATTTTCTGCGCAAGAGATTTCTGAAACTTTGAGGTGAGGGGGGCGACAATTATAAACTGAAGAATGTTCGATATTTGAAATTATAATTTGCGAAAAATCGGAGCCAAAAAATATTGTATTTGTTGATTCAGTGGCACTTGAGGTAAAAATGATTTCGTAATTTTTGCAATTAAGAAATTCATTTATTTTGGCTTTGGCTTCATCAATTATGCCATTAGCTTTGCGACCAAGAGAGTGCGTGGCTGATGAGTTGAAGGGGTATTGTGAGACCTCGTTAACTTTGGCGATTACCGCTTGGGACATTGTGGTTGTTGAGTTGTAATCAAGATAAATTGGTTTCATAATTTATCGAGTGAAATTGAATTCAAATAATCGTAAATACGATTTTCAAGACCATGCCACAAATGATGAGTTTTACATTTGGTTTTGTTGTTAGTCGCAATGCATCCGCTTTTATCTAGAGTGCAACGCGTCATTTTTATCGGTTCATCAATGGCTTTTATAATATCAGAAACGGTAATTTGTGATTTTTCTTTGCTTAAAATATAGCCTCCACCCGGACCTTTAACTGACTTAACAATGTCATTTTTTTTCAAATGCGTAAAGATTTGTTCGAGATAAGATAAAGAAATATTTTGACTTCTAGCAATTTCGTTTAACGACAAGGGTTTGTTAGTTTTCTGTGAACTTATTTCAATTATCGCCATAACTGCATAGCGTGCTTTGGTGGTCAGAATCATAAACTAATTTTGAATTCAAAATATTTTTTTCAATGTCCTACCATTTTAGTAAGGTATTTTTTGCTCACAAGTCTTTTTTTAAAAAAGATTGCTCGGCTCTTGCAATTAAAATTGAGGGTGAATATAATTTTTGAACTTTACTTTCGTTTAGACTGTGAAGTTATTATTAACCTTATTATCGTAAAATACTTGCTAAAGCTTGTGTTTAAGCGGTTTCTCTACTGAAATTTATGACTCAAAACTCTCAAGAAACAATCAATGAACAAGAAAATATTTTTGGCCAAGAAGATTTTGCCAAACTTTTCGAAGAATATGAAAAAGATACGCAACAACTAGTTGAAGGTGGCGTTGTTAAAGGTGTTGTTGTTGGAATTACTGATAAAGGTGTTGCCGTTGATATCGGCGCAAAATCAGTTGGATTCGTTGATATTGCTGAGTTTAGACGCGATGGAGAAATCGAAGAAGGTGATGTTGTTGATGTATTCTTAGAAAGATTAGAAAATAAAAGAGGCGAATTAATTATTAGCCGTGAAAATGCGCGTCGTCTTAATAACTGGAATTTCCTTAAAAATTGCCTCGAAGATAAAACTATTATTGATGGCAAAATTATTGGTCGTGTAAAAGGTGGTTACGCCGCCGATGTAAATGGTATCATTTGCTTTTTACCAAGAAGTCAGTTCGACACTGTTTTAATTACTGATGACAGTTTCATAATTAATAAAGTTGAAAAATTACAAGTTCTAAAAATTGATGAAGTGCGTGGCAACATTGTTGTTTCTAGAAGAGCGGTTCTTGAAAGCCAACGCAACATCGAAAAAGATAAAGTTCTTGCTACAATTAAAGTTGGAGATGCAATTGACGGTATCGTTAAAAACATCACCGATTACGGTGCCTTCATTGACTTCGGAAGTTTCGATGGTTTATTACACTTAACCGATATTTCTTGGTGCAGAATTAAACATCCTTCAGAAGTTTTAAAAGTTGGACAAGAAATTAAAGTTCAAGTAATTAAATATGACGAAGCCACTAAGCGTGTTTCTTTGGGAATGAAGCAATTGCAACAAAATCCTTGGGAATCAATCTCTCAACGCTATCCAGTCGGTGCAACCTTGAAAGGAAAAGTTACTAATTTAACAAGTTACGGCGCTTTCGTTGAAATCGAACAAGGTATCGAAGGTTTGGTGCATGTTTCTGAAATGAGTTGGTTAAAAAATAATTCAATGCCAAATAAATTTATCAATGTTGGCCAAGATGTTGAAGTTATGGTTCTTGATATCAATTCACAAAATCATCGTATCTCTTTAGGTATGAAACAATGCGAGCAAAATCCTTGGCAAGCATTTTCTGAAAAACATAAAGTTGGTGATATAGTTGAAGGTGTTGTTAAAAATTTCACTGAATTCGGTTTGTTCATTGGTTTTGATAGCGGAGTTGACGGTCTAGTCCATATTTCTGATATATCTGAGCAAGGCTTAACTGAAGAGGCTCAAAAGAAATATAAAGCGGGCGAAAAAATTAAAGTTATTGTTCTTGGAAGTAATTATGAAAAAGAAAGAATTTCTCTAGGAATTCGTCAAATCGATAATCCAAATTTCCAAGCTGAGCTTGATAAAATTACTGAAAATTCAGTGGTTTCTTGTTTGGTTATCGCAGTTAAAAAAGACTTCCTCGAAGTTGAACTTGATTCTGGTTTGAAAGCTATTATTAAGCGTCTTGATTTGTCAAATAATAAACAAAATCAAAAAACTGAAAAATACGAAGTTAACGAGCGTATCGAAGCTAAAGTTACTATGTTCAATAAAATTAGTGGCAAATTATTGCTTTCAATTAAAGAGCTTGAAACTGACGAACGTGAATCACACTTTTATTCAGAATCAAATAGCGGTACCACAATTGGAAGTATCGCCGGCGATGTTCTAGAGTCATTAAAAGATAAAAATTCATAATTGATTTATGAATTTTTCTGATAATCTAGGAGCTTTAATATATCTTAAAAACAAGGTTCATAAATGGAAAAATATCGCATTCTTTTTTGCGATATTTTCCATTGCCTTGGTTTTTAAATTCTTCTTCGATGTCGGTTCTGATGTAATTGGTGATTCGGTAGCTCTTATAAAAATTGAAGATGTTATTGTTGAAGATGATCACAGAAGTAAGGTTCTAAAAGAAATAGCCAATGATTCCTCAATTCAAGCGGTTGTTGTTAGATTAAACAGTCCGGGCGGAACAATAGTTGGTAGCGAAATATTGCTCAAAGATTTAATCGCAATTAAAAAAAATAAACCATTGGTAGTTTTAATGGATTCAGTTGCGGCTTCGGGCGCTTACATGGCGTCGCTAGCTTCTGATTATGTCGTTGCTCACAATGGAACTTTGACGGGTTCAATTGGTGTTTTGATGGAGTCCCCCGATGTTAGCGCTTTGGCAAATAAAGTTGGCGTTAGATTCAACAGCTATAAATCTTCTCCCTTAAAGGGCAGTCCTTCGATGTTTGAAAAATCAACCCCAATGGTTGACAAAGTAATCAATGAATCAATTCAAGATTCATATCAATTTTTTGTTGAGCTGGTTAAGCAAAAAAGAGGCGAAAAATTAAATCCTAAATTTTATAATATCATATTTGACGGCAGAGTTTTTACGGGTCGACAAGCGCTAGCGCTTGGTTTAATTGACGAAGTCGGTGGCATGGAAAATATTGAAAAATATTTACTTTTAAATAAAATTGATGTGAATAAAATCCCGATGCAAGAAGTTGAAATTGTTGAAAAAGACAATAAAATTATTGATAGATTTTTGAATATTTTACCTTTTTATCAAGATTTAAAAGGGCGAAATAATCAGAATAAAATTATGACTATAATGAATTAAGAAATTAATTTTTATAGTTTTTCTTTTTTAAAATTAAGAAGTAAATTAAATTTTAATTTGCTATTTAATTTTGGATAACTAGCTTTAGACATCTTAGCTTTTTAAAGCTATTTTGATAAGGATAATTATCTTATTTATTAACCAATTTGTTATTTTTATGACTAACAACAACGAGATCTTAGAAAGAGTTAAAAAAATTATTATCAACCATTTGGGCGCTGAAGAGTCTAAGGTAGTTGAAGCTGCAAATTTTATCGATGATTTAGGCGCTGACAGTCTTGATCAAGTTGAGCTTGTTATGGCTTTTGAAGAAGAATTCGGAATTGAAATTCCTGATGAAGCTGCCGAAAAAATCGTTACAGTTGGAAATGCTGTAAAATATATTTCTGAAAATATGTAATTATTTTTTTAAAGCTTTATTTATAAAAACCCTCGAAGTTTTTGACTTCGGGGGTTTTTGTTTTTAAAAGTTTTAATTTATAAAATATAAAAATAACTATTGAAATTTACATAAAATATATTTATCAAATTTGACTTAATTAATAAAAGTTTAATTGAATCAATAAAATATATGAGAAGAGGAATTGCCTCACTCCTCCTTGGTGGGCCTAAGGGCTTACTAAGAAATAAAGGAGTCTTATTACCGCCCTTGACGAATGCATTAAATAGGCCCTTAACTTCTGGACACCCTCCAATATCAAGCCCACCGATAAATATAGAAATTGATAGCAGTATTATCCGTAGAATAAATAAATGTATTCCAAAATCCGCTTCAGGTGCCCATGGTAAAGCTCCCAGTTTAGAAGATATAACAACAGCTCAAAATGGTTTGGCAGTTGAACTAGGAAAAGATAAAGATTTTAAAAAAGATTTTTATAAATTATTACAACCATCCAGAGGGAAGCCGTTTGGTATTAACTACGAGGTTCCAAAAGAATTGGATTATCCTTTTATACGAATGTCATTGGCAATGACGATTTTGTTTGCACGGGGATTAATTCCAGTTCTTAATAAAAGCAAAGACCCGCTTTTTGGCAATGTTGTGGATGGCGTTGGTGAAGTTGGGGGGCATCGAGATGCCCATGTGGATAATCAAGGCGTTACCGTTTTGGTTAAAAACTTAGCAATTATTAATCTCGGCGGTTCGACAAGTCATTGTAAAACTTGGTTTAAAAGAAATGAGGATATAGTATATCAATTGAAAAGAGATTTTCCATCTTCTTACCATATTTTAAAAACAATAAACTTTACTTCGAAAGATAATAATAAAACTCAACCGATAATTGGAAATAATGATGAACTAAATTTTATTGACCATTCTTTATGTCTACCAATACGACAAGATCTTATTAAGTATGGTATTTCTAATCAAAAAATATTAGAAGCGAAACTTAATTTAGATAAAGCAATAAATTCGGAAGAGGGTCGTCGGAATTTTCTTCTTAAGGATGAGGGAGTTGGAGTGTCGCAAGTGGTTCTTCTGCTTAATGAGGATGGGTTTCATGGTCGCGATAAGGATAGGTTTCATGTTAGCAACCTTGCGGATATGGCGGTAAGGAATGCAATTGCCCTTGCTCTAAAAGAAAAGGATAAAATATCGGTTACTGCCTCTTCAGTTTCAGGGTGTTGATAAGAAAGATTAAATGTTATTAATCCTAAATTAAAAAATTATTTTAAAGCATTTTTTCAATTTGATTTGTAATATTCTTAAACAAATCTATTTCATAATTATCATTTTTGCCTTGGATCACCGAAGCTATCCGTTCTAAGCCCATACCCGTATCAATACATGGTTTCGGCAATGGTTTTTTCTCGCCATCGGCAGATTTTTCGAATTGCATAAAAACTAAATTCCAAATCTCGGTAAAGCGGTCGCCATCTTGGTCTTTACTGCCGGGAGGACCGCCAAAAATTTTATCACCACGATCGTAAAAAATTTCCGAGCACGGACCGCACGGGCCAGTTTCGCCCATCGACCAAAAATTGTCGTCGGTGCTAATGCGAATAATTTTATCATCACTCAATCCGGCAATTTTTTTCCAAAAATTATAAGCTTCGTCATCATTGTGATAAATAGTCGCCAGAAGCTTGGATTTATTGATTCCAAGCTCTTTTGTTAAAAATTCCCAAGCATAAAAAATGGCTTCTTCTTTGAAATAATCGCCGAAAGAAAAATTGCCCAACATTTCGAAAAAAGTATGATGACGAGCGGTGAAGCCAACATTATCGAGATCATTGTGTTTTCCGCCAGCGCGCACGCATTTTTGCGAAGTTGCAACTCTTTTAAATTTAGAAACCTCAACTCCCGTAAAATAATTTTTGAATTGATTCATGCCAGCATTGGCAAACATCAAACTCGGGTCGTTATGCGGAACTAAAGAGCTCGAAGCAATTATTTCATGATTATTTTTAGCGAAATAATCTAAAAAACTTTGGCGAATTTCGTTGGTTTTCATAAAAAATTTAATGAAATAAAATGGCTTAAAAAATGTAAATATTTCAAATTTAAATCAATTTAAATTTGAAATAATTTTAAAATTTTAATTATGTAAGGCAAGTTATAAGCCGGATTCTGTAATTGATTTCTCAATCGTCAGTCATTCATCTAGGATTGTTATTACTAACAACCTCAAGCAACCTACCCAAATGGCGATATAAAAGCATATCCAGTTAATAAAAACTTGCCATTTCTATTTGGTCTTGCTCCAGATAGGGTTTTTCCAAATCCGTGTTACCACGAAAGAGTGTGAGCTCTTACCTCACATTTTCACTCTCACCCTTTGCTCCTCGTCTTTTTAACGCTGGCTTCGTTGCTCAATTTATTTTCGAATGCGCGTGTATTTTAAATACACTTGCGCTTCTCAAAAAATTGTGCGCCTCGCCAATCGTTAAAAATACTTTGAGCAAAATTCCCCAACTTAATTTTTTTTAAAAACGAAGTCTTCTCAAAAAATTGGCGACTCGCAATCATTAAAAATACTTTGAGCAAATTGCTCTTCGTCTTTTTAATACTTACTTCGTTGCTCAATTTATTTTCGAATGCGCGCGTATTGGTATACGCTTACGCTTCTTTGCTCTTCGTCTTTTTAATACTTACTTCGTTGCTCAATTTATTTTCGAATGCGCGCGTATTGTTATACGCTTGCGCTTCTCAAAAAATTGTGCGCCTCGTAATTATTAAAAATACTTTGAGCAATTGTTCGTCAACTTTTCAATTTTATGAAAATGAAAAATTATTTCTAAACTTATCGTTAAAAAATGAAGAGCAAACACAGCCCCAATTGCTTGGGGCTTAAGGCAGTATGTTCTCTGTGACACTTTCCCTAAATTAATTTTTAAAATTTCGCCGAAGCAAAATTTCGCCAAAAAATTCGCCGGCCGTTAGCCGGTATCATGCTTTTTCGGAGTCCGGACTTTCCTCTGATTTTCAAATTTAAATTGCTTTAAACTAAAATCAGCGACCAACCGCTTGCCTTACAAGTTTTTTATTTTAAAATGGCGCAATTCATTTGCAACTTTAAAGATTTTTAATTTGAAAAAAGTTTTTTCGGGAATACAACCTACGGGCAATTTACATCTCGGCAATTATTTGGGCGCGATCCGCAACTGGCTTGGTCTCCAAGACAATCATCAATGTTTGTTTGGTGTAATGAATTTGCACGCCATAACTCTTGAACAAAACCCGCGCGAGCTTGAAAATAATGTGTTGATCGCCGTTGCAACTTATTTAGCTTGCGGGCTTGATCCGCAAAAATCAAAAATTTTTGTACAAAGTGAAGTGAGTGAGCATGCCGAATTGGCGTGGGTTCTCGGCACTTTAACTCCAATGGGTTGGCTGAATCGCATGACGCAATTTAAAGATAAAATTGGCGTCGAAAATGAGCAAGAAAACAAAAATGCCAATCTCGGTTTATATTCTTATCCGGTTTTAATGGCGTCGGATATTTTGCTTTACAACGCTGATTTGGTGCCCGTCGGCGAAGATCAAAAACAACATTTAGAACTTACTCGTGATTTGGCGGGAGCCTTTAATCGTCGATATAAAACGCCATATTTTAAATTGCCCGAGCCTTTGATTATCAATGAAGTTAAGCGTATTATGTCGCTTCAAGATGGCACTAAAAAAATGAGCAAATCCGATGTTTCGGAAATTTCGCGCATAAATTTAAATGATTCGGCCGATGAAATTTTGAAAAAAATTAAAAAATCTAAAACTGACTCGGCGACTACAATTGCCTATGACGAATCGCGTCCAGAAATTTATAATTTACTCAATATTTTTGCAGTTTTTGCAAAAAAAACTCCGCAAGAAATTGCTTTAGAATATGAAAATTCGGGTTATGGAAAATTTAAACAAGATCTCGCAGATCTTTTAATATCAAGCCTTGAGCCCATCTCTACAAAAATTTCTCAACTTCTTGATGATAAAATTTATTTACAAAAAATTTTACAAGAAGGCGGGTTTTATGCCAAGCAAATCGCTTCTAAAACCAAAGATGATGTTTATAAAATAATTGGACTTAACTAGACTATGAATTCAATCCCAGCAAATCTCGAGCACGAAATTTTAAAACTTAAAAAAGAACGCAATGCCGTAATTTTGGCGCATTTTTATCAAGATTCCGAGATTCAAGATATCGCGGATTTCGTCGGCGATTCTCTCGATTTATCGCGTCAAGCTACCAAAACTAATGCCGATGAAATTATTTTTTGTGGCGTAAAATTTATGGCGGAAGTTGCCAAAATTTTATCACCGCAAAAAAAGGTTTTAATTCCCGATTTCAAAGCGGGCTGTAGCCTCGAAGATTCATGCAAACCTCGCGATTTCGCTGAATTTCGTAAATCTCATCCAAATGCGATTGCAATTACTTACATCAATTGCTCGGCGGAAATTAAAGCCTTGTCCGACATTATCGTCACTTCAACTAACGCCAAAAAAATCATCGAACAACTTCCGCGCGATCAAGAAATTATTTTTGCGCCCGATCAACATTTAGGAAGATTCATCGAGAAGCAAACGGGGCGTAAGATGATTTTGTGGAATGGCAGTTGCATCGTTCACGAACAATTTAGCGAAAAAGAATTAGTTAAACTTATCGCAAATCATCCGCAAGCTTTGGTAATCGCTCATCCTGAATGTCCCGAAGCTTTGTTAGAATACGCCAATCACATCGGATCGACTTCGTCTTTAATTGAATTCACTAAGAAAAATCAAGGTTTGGAGTTTATTGTTTTGACCGAACCGCATATTATTCACCAAATGAAAAAAGTTAATCCGCTCGGTAAATTTTATGATTGTCCTTTTATAAACACTGCAGGCTGTAGTTCTTGCAACAATTGTCCTTACATGCAATTAAATAATTTAGAAAAATTATATGAAGTCATGAAATATGGCAATTCGGCAAAATTTGGTGGTGAGATTGAATTGTCGGAAAGCTTGAGAGTCGAGGCTTACAAGCCTTTGATTAAAATGTTAGAAATGTCGTAAATTTTAAAAATTATGGAAATTATTCTTGCAAAACCACGCGGATTTTGTGCCGGAGTTACTCGCGCCATTGAAACCGTTGAAAAAGCCATCGAAAAATTTGGCACACCCGTTTATGTTCGTCACGAAATCGTTCATAATAAATTCGTCGTTGAATCTTTGCGTAAAAAAGGCGCGATTTTTGTCAATGAAGTTGAGCAAATTCCCGTAGGCGCCATCACCATTTTTTCGGCGCACGGCGTTTCCGATAAAGTTGAAGATGACGCTTTAAATCGAGGTTTGGATGTCATCGACGCCACTTGCCCATTAGTGAGTAAAGTTCATCGCGAAGCTAAAAAATATGAAGAAGATGATTACGAAATTATTTTGATTGGACATCGCGGACATCCTGAGGTTGAAGGCACGAGTGGGCGCGTCAAAAAGCCAGTTATTTTGGTGACGAATGAAGAAGATGCGCGCAATATTGAAATTCATAATCCAGAAAAAATTGCTTATGTTTCGCAAACAACTTTGAGCGTTGACGACACTAAAAAAATCGTCGAAATTTTAGAAAATCGTTTTCCAACTTTACAAAAAGGTTTGGCGACGAAAGATATTTGTTATGCGACGCAAAACCGCCAAGATGCGGTGCGCGATTTGTGTAAAATTGTTGATATTTTATTGGTAATTGGCGCGCAAAATTCTTCAAATTCAAATCGTTTGCGCGACTTGGGAGAGGAGTCGGGATTGAATTCATATTTAATAAATGGCGCGCAAGATATCGAAGAAAAATGGTTCGAAAATATTGAAAAAATCGGCTTAACGGCAGGGGCTTCAGCACCTGAGGTTCTAGTTCAGGAAGTGATTTTAAAAATCAAAGAAATTTCACAAAAAGAGGTCGGGGTTTTCGACATGAACGGCATCGAAGAAAATACATTTTTTATATTGCCCAAGAAGGTGCGTAAATAAAAAAAAGCTATTTGCGCTAAAAATTTCCGTAATAGTTTCAACGCTTTCGGTGCCATTGTCTCTGTAAGCTATCGAGTTAATTCTAAACAAGGTACGAGATTTAGAATTTGGGCAACAAAAAGGCTTAAAAATTATTTGGCAAAAGGTTTTGCGTTTAATGAAAAGCGCCTTAAAGAATATCAAGAAAATCTTGTCAAATTTTATATCAGAAATAGAGCTACTCCCCAACTCTCTCTTCGCTACGAAATTCAAACCGTATAGCATTTGAAAATCGAAGAGAAATTTTTTATCAAAAAAAATAAAATTATTCCTACTAAAGAAGATGCCTTTTGTCTTACTGCAACAAGGAAATATCCGCAAATTGTGATATGAAAAATTCGCAATTATGCCAGATCGGTAATTGGCGGAATTAAAGAAACGCAAGAAATGTTGGATTTTTGCGCCAAACATAATGTTGTTCCTGAAATTGAAGTAATTGCCTCGAACCAAGTAAACGAAGCGTATGAGCGCATTTTAAAAAGTGATGTTCGCTATCGTTTTGTAATCGACATGGCATCGCTAAATTAAATTGTTTAACAAAATTTAATTAATAAAAATATTGGTTTTGTTGTAGATTTTTTTAATATTGTTTGTTTTCGATTTTGATTATTTTTGATTTCTTTAGCCTAAATTTCAAATTATCTATCAAATATGAAATGAGGTTTTAGTTGTAAGCTTTTGTTCAATTTATAAAAATCTATTTTATTTTAAAAGAAAAGTGAATTTAGATTTGACAATGGAAAATAAAATTCGTATAAATTTTTAAAAAATAACTAGTAAAATTGTTTTTATAAGTTGTTTAGACTTTAATTTTTAAAACTATTTTAAAAATATTAATTTATGTTTGGTTGGAACCCTAATCAATGGTTAGCTAGCAACGTCACAAATGAAACGATTATTGGTACTAGTATTGGCGCTGTTGCTATGGGTGGCATTGCTTTATTAGCTGCCCCAGTTGCAGTGCCGGTATTGATCGGCGCGGCTGGTGTTACTGGGGCTGGTGCGGTTGTTTCAACTTTAAGCACCACTGTGCTATTGCTTATGGCGTTGTCGCAGGCGGCGTAATTGCCGGAGCTGTTGTTGGACACAATGCTGGATCTAAAGAAAATTTAAATAAAGCGGGAGATGAAATAAATAGAATGAAAGGAGTTTGCGCTATGGCGAAAAATTTAAATACTACAATTCCCAAACCAAATTCTGATCCATCAAAGACAACAACAACTGCTATTTGGAAAGAATTATTGGGAGATTTGTTTGGTAGAGGGCGTCGTTAATTATGATTGAAAAATAGTAATTAATATTTTATCATATCATTGTTTTTTATTAATAAATTTATCTTAATTTTTATGGATTTTACCGGGATTTTTAATGCGATTATTTCTGCCTTTGGTGCTGATAAGACATTAGGTAAGGCAAGTGCTGATGCTGTGCCAGATAAAATAGAAAAAAAAGTAAGATTAGATGATCAAGAAAAAATGACTCCTCAAGCTACTCAAGCTACTCAAACTCCTCAACAATCTAAAAAAGTAAAAGATACCGCAGTTTTCAAAACAAAAACACCGCCACTACCACCAACATCATCACCACCAGCCCCCCCAAAAACATCAAGGACAGAATCAGAACGAAGAAGAAGAAGCGAAAAAGAAGGAAGAGGAGGGCAAGGAACAAAAGTTAAACAAAAAAAAAGTATAATAATAGGAAAACGATTGGAAAGATTGAGAAGATTTTTTAAAGAACAGAAAAAAAGAGATAAAAAAATTATAAAAAGAAAAATTCAAGAATATGATATAGTTGAGAATTATGCAAAAAATAATAATCGAGATATTCATATTTTATTAGAAAATTTAAAATACCATGAAGCCTTGTTATTTCTAAAATCTAGACAAGATACAGGCTCAACTTCTATAATAATGGGAAAATATTCAGCTAATCAAGAAATGTTTGCGCATAATTCTTCACATATGCAGGAGTTGGAGCAATTCAGAAACGAACATAAAGACCTTTTTAATTCGTTGGCTAATGCAGGTCTTGACCCCTTAAATCAAGGGGGTAGTAGTTTTAAAGATCTAATGCCAAGCAACTCTCCGAAGCCAAAAAAAACAGCGCAAACAATTATAACTTCAGGGCCTCCACGGCGGGTAATAGGTGGTTAATAGATTCTATTGATTTAACTTCGAGATAAACCTTTAAACATTAGTATATAAAGCGGAAATAACGATTTGCATAGGTTTAAAAAATTAGCCATAAAATAATTAACCGCTATTAATTATTTTCAAACATTCATCATAATTAAAAAGTTTCAAGAGGAATTGATATTTTCTGCTGGATTCTAATTCTAATTTTGGATCTTGATTTAAAATGAGTTGAGCGTTTTTGTTGGCGACATTTAAAAAATCAATATCGAAACTTAAATCGGCGATGCGAAATTCAGGAAAGCCACTTTGCTTGGTGCCAAGTAATTCGCCACTTCCACGCATTTTTAAATCTTCTTCGGCGATGAAAAATCCATCATTTGATTCGCGTAAAATATTAAGTCTTTTGCGCGATTTTTCACCAAATTTTTCGCCGTAAAGTAAAATGCAAAATGATTTTTTATCGGAACGGCCAACTCTTCCGCGTAGTTGATGAAGTTGGGCTAAACCAAAATGTTCGGAATTTTCGATAATAATTATTGTGGCGCTTGGAACATCAATTCCAACCTCAATTACCGTGGTTGCAATCAAGATTTTAATGGCGCCATTTTCGTCGGCAAAATCTTTCATGATTTGCTCTTTTTGACTTTCTTTCATTTTGCCGTGAAGTAAAGCTAAGTTTTTTTCGCCAAAAATTTGCGATAATTCGGTAAATTTTTTAGTGACGGAAATTAAGTCGAGTTCTTCATTTTCTTCAATCGCCGGGCAAATCCAATAAATTTTTTCATTTTTTTCAATGGCGCTTTTGATTGATTCGCTAAGTTCCATCGATTTTTTCATCGACATTATTAGCGTTTCAATTTTTTGACGATTTTTGGGTTTTTCATCGAGAATTGAAATATCCATATCGCCATATAAACCCATCATTAAACTGCGTGGAATCGGCGTCGCACTCATTAAAAGTAAATCAACATCTTGTCCTTTTTCAACAATTTTTAAGCGTTGCAAAACGCCAAAACGATGTTGTTCGTCAATCACCGCAATGCCTAAATTTTGAAAAATCACATCGGGCTCTAAAGTGGCGTGGGTACTGATTAGAATGTTGATTTTGCCACTCGCTAAATCTTCGCAAATTTGTTTTTTTTGTTTTTTAGTATTCGCCGAAGTTAAAAGGCAAATATTTAAGCCAAAATCTTTTAAAAGTTTGGAAAAATAACCAAAATGTTGACTCGCCAAAACGGTTGTTGGCACTAAAATGCAAGCCTGTTTTCCTTGGGCGATATTTTGTAAAGCTGAAAAAATGGCGACGATGGTTTTACCACTGCCGACATCGCCTTGCAAAAGTCGCATCATTTTTTTGGTAGAAAAAATTTCATTATTAATTTCACGCATGGTTTTAATCTGGGCTTGTGTAGGTTCAAAGGGTAGGGCGTTAATAAATTTTTCACCCAGATTTTCAACTTTTGCAGTAAATTTTTTAAAATCTTTTTGGCGATTTTTTGCCATCAAAACCGCAATTTGCCACGCCAAAAATTCATCATACGCCAAGCGTTTGCGCGATAAATTATTAGACAAAAGATCATCTTCGGATGCAGGATTATGAATGTTGCGAAGTGCCTGGTAAAAAGTCGGAAAGTTAGTTTTTTTAACAAATTCCTTGTCGATCCATTCTTCGCAAGAATTAGGAATTTTTTGTAAAATTTCTTTAATTTTGTAAGTCAAAAATTTGTTAGAAATTTTTAAACTGAGTGGATAAATAATATTTGTTTTAGGAAGTTGTTCGATATTTTTGGCATCAACAATTTCTTGCGGATGGTTGATTTGATTATCGTTCAAGACTTTTTGAATTTTGCCCAAAACGGCGATTTCATTGCCGATTTTTAATTTTTCAATTTGGCTTGGAAATATTTTGAAGAACACCAAACTAAAATAGCCAGTTGGGTTGTAACATTGTATTTTGTAAGGCTGACTTGACTTTGCGGGTTTTAAATGACTTTCGATTTTACCTTTAATAATTGTCAATTCTTGATCGGCAACTTCAAATAATTTTGGTTGAAAATTAATTTTTTCGAGACGATAAGGTTTGTGCAAAAGTAGATTAAAAATTTTATCGCCACCAATTAATTTTGATAAATATAAACTAAGAGTTTGCGCTACTCTATTAAGGCTGGTGAGGGGTTCTAATAAAATATAATGCGGGTTGATTTTTGTTGACATAATTTGCTTACATCGCGATTAATAATCTTCTCTTTGAAGGCGACGATTTTCATCGCGTTTTTTAATGGATTCGCGTTTGTCATATAATTTTTTACCTTTGCCAAGCCCAATTATAATTTTAGCAAAATTCTTTTTATTAAAAAATATTTTTATCGGAATAGCGCTAAAGCCTTCAGTATCAAGTTTTCCAATAATTTTATTCAATTGTTTTTTGTGAAGTAAAAGCTTTCTTTCGCGCTTCGGAAGATGGTTGAAACGATTGGCGCCTTTATATTCGCTAATGTTGGAATTCATTAAAATTAATTCATTATGTTTTTCAATAATGTAAGCTTCGGAGATGCTGGCTTTGCCATCGCGCAACGATTTAACTTCGCTTCCAAGTAATATCATGCCCGCTTCAATTTCCTCGGTAATGGCGTAATTAAAATGAGCTTTGCGATTTAAAATTTGCATAATCAAATAGTAATTTGGTTTGTTTTTAAGTGAAGTTCTCCATAAATTTATTGTTATTAATTTTTTTTACTAGAAAAAATTTTATTTAAGAGTATTTTTCTATTTATAAGTTTTAAATTTTTTAGAGCTTCGTAAAATTTTAAAAGTTTATGTTGCAAATAAAAGTTTTTATAAATAAAATATTCAT
>CAMDCJ010000014.1 GCA_945890035.1 Rickettsia typhi | reverse complement strand
GACGCCCTACCTAAATAGATTTCGCAGAGAACCAGCTATATCTAGATTTGTTTAGTCTTTCACCCCTAATCACAGCTCATCACAAACTTTTGCAACAGTTACGTGTTCGGTCCTCCAGTAGGTGTTACCCTACCTTCAACCTGGCCATGACTAGCTCATCTAGTTTCGGGTCTAATTCGCTGTACTAAGTCGCCCTGTTAGGACTCGCTTTCGCTACGCCTCCATCTAATGACTTAAGCTTGCACAACAAAATTAACTCGCCGACCCATTATACAAAAGGTACGCCATCACGGACAAATCCGCTCTGACTGCTTGTAGGCATTCGATTTCAGTATCTATTTCACTCCCCTTATCGGGGTTCTTTTCACCTTTCCCTCACGGTACTAGTTCACTATCGGTCATAAAGGAGTACTTAGGCTTGGATGAACTGGTCCACCCCCGGAATTTAATCCACTTCAGACAGGATTTCACGTGTCCCGCCCTACTCTAGCTTAAAAGTTTGTTTTTACTTATACGGGACTATCACCCACTATGGTCAACGTTTCCAAGTTGTTCTAATTTTCAAACTCTTAAGACTGGCCTGGTCCGCGTTCGCTCGTCACTACTAACGGAGTCTCTATTGATGTCCTTTCCTCTAGGTACTTAGATATTTCAGTTCCCTAGGTATATCTTCCTTAACCTATTTTATTCAGTTAAGGATGCTTTCTAAAAGAAAGCGGGTTCCCCCATTCGGAAATCCTCGGATCAAAGCTTATTGGCAGCTACCCGAGGCTTATCGCAGCCTGTTACGTCCTTCATCGGCTCTTTATGCCAAGGCATCCATCAAATGCCCTTATTTTGCTTATTTTCCAAATCTATGTGCAGAAATAAATCTACACATGACATTAGTTTATTGAGTAAAGATATTAAGCTATCTTGAGATTTTGAATTTATTTGCATTTTCAAATTTTACTTTGAAATATGCGGTATTCTCTAACTATCAAATATTCACGATGTCAAGTTCTGTGTCTTTCTAAAAAGAGTCACAAACACTTCCTAACTAAATATATTTTTAAAACAAAATAAAATTTAGAAGGGCGATAATTATGCTGGCAATATTTTATATGTCAAGCCCTTATGTGAATTTTTATTTAAATAATCTATTAAATTCTTTAGAGGGCTTATAAATGAGACTTGAGGGGATTAAATTATTTTTAAAAAGTATAAAAAACTTAATATAATTTTATGAATTTTAAAATAATTTTTAGTTAATTTTTTAATTATTTAAAATGTATTAGTTGTTTAATTATTTTCTTTATTTGCGTTGTGAAAATAATTAACTTCACAAGCCTCTACAACAAGGTAATCTTGGCATTTCTCATAGATAGAGCAATTAATAAGATCAATATTTTTATCATTAAAACACTTTGATTTTAAAAGATTTTTATCTTCTGCACTTAGTTTTGCAACCTCTTCCGCCAAGCCAATTGCTTGCTCTCTACTTAAACTTATCATTATTTTATTTTTATTAAAATCATCAAATGCAAAGTTTCTATCATTAACCAAAAAACCTTCTGAACCATATCCAGCAAGACTTTCCATAGTGCATCTATATTTTCGATCACATTCACCTTTTGTAAAATCGCGCTCAATCGCCTGAAAAGAATCGCCGACTTTACATAAATTTAAATTTTGAATTGCGCGAATTGCTTTGTTTGGAACTTTAAATGTTGAATATAAAATTTTAGGTTTATATTTTTCACTAAATATTGTTGCATCTATTAACCCCTTAAAGTTTTTTTTATCAGAATAGAGTAAGTTTTCTTCCTTATATCCCATTGTTTGGTAAAGCCTGTGGAATGCCAATAGTTTATCAGCATATTGGCATTTACTAACAATTTTTGATTCCTTACTAAGGTCTCCATCAAGAACTACCAATTCATCAACCAAGCCATTTTTGACTACTAAAAAAATCTTGTTTTTATTTTTTGTATAAAGCAAATATTCGCCATCACTTACCTTTAGAAAAACCTTATCTGTAGACCTTCCCTCGCCTTCAAAAAATTGTTCTGCGATTATTTTTTTGTTAAAAATACTTAATATTGTATAATGAAAATATGATTCTTGAAAAAATTTATCTGCGCGAAAACATTGCCCCGCAACCGCCCGATCGCAATTGTCTTTTAATTCAGATTCAATTATATAATTGCCATCAATCTCTTGAACATTATTTAATTCTCCTTTTTTATATTTTTCTAATGATTCATCGGTTGTTTCTTTTTCTTCAATCTTTGGAATAACTATATTTGAAATGATAACTTCTTCATTTTTTAATTTCTCTGCCGACTCAGATTCGGCAATACTTGACTCAAGATTTTCTTCAGTTTTTTTTTCGTGAACATTCTTGGTAATCTTAACTTTTTTTATGATTCTCTTTTGGCTATTTTTGCGAGGTTTTTTCTTGTTTTTTTTAGAAATTTTTGGTGATTTTTTTATAGTTTTTTTTGATAATTTTGCGGATTTCTGAATTGTGTTTTTAGAGTTATTTTCTTCAATAATATTTTCCTGCTTTACGCTAGAATTATCTTGCTTAGAAGAAGATATTTCTTCCGGTTTTATAGCAAGCAAACTCTCTATTTTTCCCTTTTCTTCTGGTAAAATTATTGATTTTGGATTTTGCGCTTGGACTACGCAAGAAATAAAAAATACAAAAAATGTTAATGATAAAAATTTAAAATTATTTTTAATAATTTGTGATAATGGCATAAATCGTTGATAAATAAGGGGTTGTAATTGATTTAGATTGAGCGAATTTAATGGCGTTACCGAGGATTGCCTCGACTTCCATTTGTCTTCCAGCTTCAAAATCTAATAACATGCTAGTTTTATAAGGCTTCATTTTTTTAGTGGCAACAATATTTTTTTCAATTACATCCGCGGGCAATTCGCAATTATCAATTTTTGCCAAATTACAAATTTCATTCATAATATTTTTGACGAGATTAAGCGCTAAATCACTATTTAAAATTTCTGCGGTATTTTTGCCACGAAGCACCACTGAAAGCGGGTTAAACGCACCATTCCATACTAATTTTTTCCATCTTTCTAAAAGAATTTCATCGGTAACTACCACTTCAATTCCAGATTTTTTCCATAGATTTTCTAAAAAATGTACCGCGTCCGAAGCTTTTTTTCCGTAGGTTCCGATAATAATCTTTCCATACTCTTGATGACAAATAACTCCCGCAGATTTGCGACTTACGCCGATAAAAGCAATAGCACTAATTAGCTCATTATTTGGAAAATTTTCAGCAATATTTTTTTCAATATGAATGCCGTTTTGAATTAAAATAATTTTAGTTTTTGGTTTTAAAATATTTTTTATTAAGGCTGGAATATCTATGCTTGGAAGAACTTTTGTAGCAATTAAAATATAATCAAATTCATCATCAATTTCATGAAGATTTTCTATAATTTTATGAGGAATAAATTGAAAATCTCCTTCGTAACTTTCAATTTTTATACCATTTTTTTTAATAAAATCATAATCAGATCTACACCACAAACTTATTTTAACTCCTACTTGCGCAAGCTTTGCGCTATAAAAACTTCCAATCGCTCCCGCGCCAATTACTAAAATTTTTGTCATAATTTTTAAATAAATTTTTTTAAAAAAATAATAAAGAAATTTTAAATGCGTAAACGCCGATCAAAATTTCATTTTTAGTTAACAAAATTTAGTTTTTTTATTTTAAATAAATTAAAGAATTACAATCTTAATCTTTTAAAACTCAACAACTTCAAGGTCTTGAAGCTTTTGCTCGGGAATCAAATCTCGCGAAGTGGCACTAAAAAAACTTTGTAAATTAGTTTGTGAAATTTCATCAAAAAGATGAATTTTTCTTTGATTATCAAGATGCGAAACCACCTCGTCAAAAATTAAAATCGTCGGCTGATTTTTATAACTTGCCGAAATTTTAGCACGAGCCAAGCTAATCGAAATCATGATTGCCTTTTGTTCTCCGGTCGAAGATTGGGTTGCCGAAAGATTTTTATCACAAAAAATAGCGTCGAAATCGGCTCGATGAATTCCAAATTCTGTCTTAAAATTTTCTAAATCATTTTGACGATTGGCTTTTAATTTTGCGCGATAAAAATCTTCCAAAAATAATGATGATTTGCTCGCCACTCCATTTTCAACCTCACCTTTTACTTCTAAAAAAGTTTTAGGAAAATTTGAAGAAAACGAAGCAATGGCTTTGTTAAAAAAGTCAATTGCTTCAATGCGTGCAAAAGCAATAGAAATGCCAATTTCGGCTATATTATTCTCAATAATATCCAGCCATTTTTCGCCCTGCGCTTGATTGCGATATTTTTGCAAAATTAACAATCTTTCTTTGAGTAATTTTTGATAATCATTGAGACGACTTTGATGAGTAAAATCAATATCGCAAACAATTTTATCGAGATATTCCCGCCTTTGCGATTTGCCCAAAATAAATAATTGCTCGATTTGCGGAGTTAAAATTATAAAATTAATTAAATAATTTTTTAAATCGGATTGTCTTTTAGAGTTGCTTGGCTCACCATTAAATTCATAAGTTTTTTTCTTGGAACTTTTATCAAATTTAACGGCGATTTTTTCAAGAAAATTATGATTTTTTAATTCAGAATAAATTGAGAAATTTTGCGCATCGTTTTTTAACATTTCATCATATTCATCACCGCGCAAACTAGGGCTTCGACCCATGATAGACAAGGCTTCCAAACAATTAGTTTTACCAACGCCATTGGCGCCAGAAAACAAAACTTGATTAGCTTTAAATTCAAATTTATTAGAAGAAAAATTACGAAAATTATTGAGAACTAATTTTGAAATTATGGTTTGCATTTATTTTAAAATCACAATCAAACTCTGACGGGCATAATTACAAAAACTGAATTCATGTCTTGAGCTTCAATCAAGGCAGGTGACATGCCATCGCGAAAACGCATTATCAACTCTTCTTTGTCGATTTGCGCAATAATGTCGAGCAAATAACGCGAATTAAAACCCGTTTCAATGCGCTCTCCCGAATAGTTAACATCAAGCTCTTCAAATGCTAAAGAATTTTCATCGCTACCAACTTGCAAAGACATTTTGCCATTTTCTACAATTACTTTTACCGAACGATGTTTGTCGCTTGCGACCGTTGAAACGCGGTCAACGCAATCAAAAAAGTTTTTACGATTTACTAAAGCAATGTGCGAATTATTTTTTGGAAGAACCTTATCATAATCTGGAAATTCTCCATCAATTAATTTAGAAATAATCGTTGATTTATCGGCTATAACTTTGATTTTAGCGCGAGAAACAGCTATTTTTATTTTTTTAGCGCCATCAATAATACGACGAATTTCATTCACTGATTTGCGCGGAATTATTATTCCGAAAGGTTGTTTTAAATCTGATTCTAAAAATGATAATGCCAAGCGATGTCCGTCAGTAGCAACGGTGCGAATTTCAATTTTGTCATTTTTTTGAAAAGCTTGGAAAAATAATCCATTTAAATAATAACGAGTTTCGTCGTTGGAAATTGCAAAACGAGTTTTGTCAATCATTTTAGCAATTTTGATTCCATCAACCTCAACTTCTTCACTCATTTCTCCTTCAGATAGAGCTGGGAATTCGCTAGCATCAATGCACGGTAAGTTATATTTTGATTTTCCAGATTTGATTTGAAGATTTACTGAATTTTCTAATTTTACCAAAATGGCGCCATCGGGAATTTTACGCACAACATCAAAAAACATTTGTGCGGGAACTGTTGTTTGCCCAGAATCCTTCATATCACAATCAAAAGTTGAAGTGATTAAAATATCCATATCGGTCGCCGATAAAATAACTTTATCATCGATTACTTCAATTTTTATGTTTTGCAAAACTGGAATAGTATTTTTCTTTTCAACTGCGCCGTTAGTGTCGGCGATTGCTTTTAACAAAACTGATTTTTGTACTTCAAACTGCATATTTTAAATTTGTTAATTTTATAAATTTTTTATAAATATAATTTTAGTTATAAATTTTTTAATTCAAAGAATTTTATAGAAAAAATTTTTAAAAACATTACGCCTCACTAACATTTGGAATAAAATGCGACGCGGTATTATTTTTTTGTTCACCATTTTTATCAGAATTTACAGAATTTTTACGAATCTCTTTGCCGGCAAGTAAATCCTTGATTTCATCGCCACTTAAAGTTTCATATTCTAGTAAAGATTTTGCTAATCTTTCAAGATCATCTTTTTTTTCATTAAGAATTTTTTTAGCTTTTTTATGGGCTTCGTCAACAATTCTTTTGATTTCGGAATCAATTAATTTTCCAGTTTCTTCGGAATAAGCTTTCGAAGATCCATAAGGTTTCATCGTTTCATCTTCGCTAAAATCAACCGTTCCAACCTTATCACTCAAGCCCCATTTTACAACCATGCTTCGCGCCATGTTCGTTGCTTGCTCAATGTCCGACATTGCTCCCGTAGTTACTTTGTCATAACCAAAAATCAATTCTTCGGCGGCGCGACCACCCATCGCCACGACTAAATCATCATGCAATTTGGCACGAGTAATCGAAAAGCGATCAGTTTCTGGCAAACGCATCACCAAACCCAAAGCCCTGCCCCTTGGAATAATTGTGGCCTTGTGAATTGGATCAGAATTTTCACAATTTAAAGAAGTGATGGCGTGCCCCGATTCATGATAAGCCGTAAGTTCTTTTTCGGATTTTTGCATAACCATTGATCTTCTCTCGCTTCCCATCATGATTTTATCTTTAGCATCTTCCAAATTTTTCATGGTGACCATTTTTTGATTACCGCGGGCTGCCAACAAAGCTCCTTCATTTACTAAGTTTGCTAAATCAGCCCCAGCAAAACCCGGAGTACCTCTAGCAATAACTTTACCATCAACATCCGAAGCCATTTGAACTTTTTTCAAATGCACTGCCAAAATTTGTTCGCGCCCTAAAATATCAGGATTTGGAACGGTTATTTGACGATCAAATCTACCGGGGCGAAGCAAAGCGCGATCAAGCACATCGGGACGATTGGTTGCGGCAATAATAACCACGCCTTCATTCTCAGAAAAGCCGTCCATTTCGACTAACATTTGATTTAAAGTTTGTTCGCGCTCATCATTTCCACCACCCACTCCAGAGCCTCTATGGCGCCCAACCGCATCGATTTCATCGATAAAAACTATACAAGGCGCCGATTTTTTAGCCTGCTCAAACATATCACGAACCCTACTTGCTCCTATACCAACAAACATCTCAACGAAATCAGAACCAGAAATTGAAAAGAATGGCACCCCTGCTTCGCCTGCAATGGCGCGGGCTAAGAGAGTTTTACCAGTTCCTGGCGATCCGATTAACAAACAACCGCGCGGAATTTTCGCACCAACATCCATATATTTTTTAGGATTTTTTAGAAAATCCACTATTTCGGTCAACTCCTGCTTTGCTTCATCAATTCCAGCCACATCCACGAAAGTAACTTTATTTTTATTTTCTTGAAGTAATTTAGCGCGTGATTTACCAAAACTAAAAGCCCCGCCCGCACCTTTTCCAGCGGCACCTTTGGCAAAATACAACCATAAGCCAATCATGATTAAAAAAGGCAACCAACCTAAAAATCCTGCTACAATTTTTTCAGATTTACTAACTAAAGGCAAAGAATTAATAGCAACATTTTTTTCTTGAAGCTTATCAACAAGATTTGGATATTGTGGAAGATGCGTATAAAAACGATTGCCGTCTTTTAAAATGCCCTCAAGATCATTGCCCTTGATATCAACTTGAACGACTTCACCATCGTTAACTTTTTTCATAAAATCGCTAAATACAACTTTATTGCCATTGAGTCCATCCGACCCAACAATAAAATTTGAAAAAGTGATCATGATCAAAAAAATCACCACCCAACTCAAGAAACTTTTGCCCATAAATTATTTTAAAATTTGATTAATTTTGTGGAAAAGATTCTAACTCTTTTATAAAAAAACTTCAAGAGGCAAATTATCGCTCTATTTTTATGTAATATTTTTTAGAAAGATAATTTTCAACATCTATCTTATGTTGAGGTTTTAATGTTCCATAAACCATAATTATTTCTGATAAATCAAATTCCGAATTAACGTTTTGATCTATAGCGTTGCGTCCAATTTTCAGTGGCAAGAAATTAATTTCTTCTAAATTTTCATCGATTGTTGATTTGAGCTTGCCGTTGAAATATAAGGAAATTGATTTATTATAAAGTCTTTCAAAAGTTAAAATATACGGCACATCTTTCCTCAAGGGAGGGTAAATGTCTTGAGTTGCTTTAGAAATCGATCCGTCATTATTTTGTATTGCTAGATTTAAAATTCCTAAAGTATTTATTTTGCCAGAAAATTCAGGTTTGCAAGAATTAATTGCCAAAGCATCGTCAACCGTTGGAGAACCAGAATTTTTTAAGCAAACTCTATCAAAAATAACCGCATTATTTTCAAAATTTTTAAATCTCGCCACTGCAAAAATAGTAATGTTATCTTTTCCATATTTCAAACCTGGATCAACAACTAAAAATTTTGATGAAGAGTTGGTATTTTTAAAACTTAAACTCGGAAGTCCACCGATCCCGTTTGAAACAAATGTTGGACCCGAAACATCAGTAATATTATTTGCCTCATAATTAAATTTTGCGCTATCAGATTTTTGCGCAGAATAAGCATTCAATTTTGTTATTTGCTGATTATTGCGATCGAGCCAAACCGAGATTGTTTTTCCATCAAGACCTTCGCCACCTTGAAAACTATTTTCAAAAGTGGTTTCATACCAAAAAGCCATGTTTTGTAAGCGTCCAACAATTGAATTTTGACTTAGAGTTCGTGCACTTGCTAGATGAGTTTGATTATAAATATTAAATCCTTGATAGGCCCCTGCAAACAAAATTCCAATTATTAAAATTATCAATGACACTTCGATCATCGAATAAGCTTTGCGCATAGTAATTTTTATCAAAAATAAATTTTTCATTTGATTTAAAATTTATATAAATAATTTAAATTTGCGCCAAAAATTCCAGCGTCATGATCGTTTTCATGAATAACCGCCCTACTAATATCGAGCGTTAAATTATCGGTAAATTTATAACCAATTGAAAATTGCAATTGCCTATCATATGCAGTTCTTGGTAAAGCTGAAGTGCTTGGGCGCTTTATATTGCGCAAAATTAGCGAAGTGCTTGCAGTCCAGCTTGCATATTTTCCAATAGCCGCAACCGTTATATAATTAGCGGATCGACCAACTTCTCCAGAAAAGTTATTAATTCTAACCATCTCAAAAAATGGTATCAAAGAAGTTTCTCTGCCAATTTTATAAAGATATTCCGAACCAACAACTACGCCATTTTCGCGTTTACGAGATTCTTTATCAACTCCTAAACTTCTATAGCCAACATTATAAAACCAATTATCGACTGTAAGAAAATCTTCACCCTCCATTAAAATTGAATAAGATGAAAAACTTCCAGTGTTTGATGAAAGGCCGTTGTTTCTAGGTTCGCGTCCACGATCGTTAACAGCACTGTGACTTAAGTCGGTTGAATCGCTAAAAAAAGTACTAAAAGAAATTTGGCTACCCTCGAGTAAAGCCGTAACATTAGCGCCAAGCTTTTCGCGCAAATTATAATCTTCGGCTAGTTGCGATGCAAAAACTCCGATTCTCTTAGATTTTCTGTGCGCGGTTCCGAAAGATGGATCAAATTTACCCAATGAAAATTTCATGTCTTCATTTTCATAATGAAGTTTTAGCTCTTCAATAAGAAGTCCCGTTTGATTTAAATTATAACCTCGATTATCGCTTAAAAAATTTCTATAGCGCTCAGGATTATCTTTGTCGCGCGTGATTAAGGATGAATTATCTTGAATTCGCCATTGAGTTTTGACCGCCCAATTTTCATCAAAATGTAATCCAAAATTTGGCTCAATATATAAAAAACCATTGGAGCTTTTGGCTTTTTGATGCGAAATACTAAGAATTTGGTCAGCTTGGATTTCATATAAAACACTGCCCGACAAAATTGGCCCAGAGCGCTTTTCTTGATCAATCTTTTCATCTTGTGCGAAAGCTGAATCGATCGAAAAACAAGTTAATAAAATTGTTAGAAATTTATAATTTATCTTCATTTTGAGTTTGATTTTTTTGGAGAATTACAGTCACCACGGTGCCAAAATTTTCTTTGCTTTCGATTATTATTTTACCAGCTAATAAATCAATAAAATGTTTAGTTAAATAAATTCCAATACCAGTTCCAGCTACTGAAATAGAATTTCCGGCGCGAAAAAACTTTTTACCAATATTTTCCAAATCTTTGGTGGGTATGCCAATTCCAGTATCAATAACTCGGATGGCAATACAATCGTCTAAAATTTTACCAATAATTTTAACATGCGAGTTATTGCGCGAATATTTTATGGCGTTAGAAATGATATTGCTAATGGCGTGATCTAATAACTTTGGATCTGTCATATAGTTGGTCGGCAACTCATTGATTTTGTAGTGAATTTGAATATTTTTTTGTTGTGCTAAGTTGGTATTTTTTTCGATTATATCTTCGATCAAATTAAAGAGATTAATTTCTTGTGGTTCAACTTTAATTTTACCGTCATTATTTTCCATTTTTGCCAAATGCAAAGTGCTATTTATTAAGCCATTCATTCTTTGTATTCCCGATCTAACTTTTTCTAAATATCCAAAAACACTTTCTTCAACAAAATTAGCATTTTTTAATTTGCGCGTAATTAATTCTCGATTACCGTCAATAATTTGAAGTGGCGTTTTGAACTCATGCGAAACTAGCGCAACGAATTCATTTTGCATCTTGCGCATTTCCTGCTCTTGCTTAAGAGAATCTTTGAGTTGTAAAGTTTTTTCCATCAAAGCATGATTTGCGATCATCACTTTTTGAATTGAATTAGAGCGATCAAGAGCAATCGAAAACTGCTCAGCAATAATTTCTATCAAATTAATTTCATCTTCAATCCACGAATTTTTTGCAGATTGATGCAAATAGATTCCGCCATTAACAACGCCGTTGAAAGTAGTGGTAATCGCAATTTGCGAAGCGATTGAATATTCATTGCAAATATCGTTAATTCCGCGCAAATTTTCATCATTAAAGACATCTCGAATCAAAGCAATTGAAGATTTTTTATTTTTTGTTCCGAATTTTTGATAAAAATCATTTTGAAAATTGATATATTTTTGAAGATCTTGAATATTTTTTTCAGAATATTCATCACTTATCATTTTCTTGGAATAACTAGAGCAATACTCAACGACAAAGGTTGTGTTGTCGCTTTTAAAATCATGAATTAAGCATCTATCGCATTTTAAATGCTCGCATAAAATTTTTGCAATTGTGCGCGCTAAATTATCAATTTGAACATCCGAAATAATTAAATTAGCAATTTCTCGCAAAGTTCTTTCGTTGCGCAAAGTCCTTTCTAGGCTTCTTAATAAAATAATATTTGAGCGCGTTTTTAATGTATTAGAATCTTCTTTTTTAACTTTTTCAATTTTAATAAAACTAAAAATTCCATAATTGCGCGTGAATTTATCATTTTTTACTAAATGCGGGGAATATGTGATATGTAGCTTAAAATTGCCATATTTGATATTTTCAACCGAAGTTGTTAAAACGACCGAACATTGTTGCTGATCGCGAACCGATTTAATTAAGCGCGCATATTCTACTTGGTCTTCTGAATAATTATCTAAATCGACATCGGAAAATAAAAAATCATAATTTTGTCCAATTGCGCCATTTTCATCAATATCAAACATCAAATAAAATAAATTATTAGCGTAGACTAATGATAAAAAATTAGGAATTTTTTTATTGTCACGACAAATGATTGATGCCTCTAAACGACCATCTATCAGGTCATGCAACTCTTTCGAATCATCATAATCTTCTTCGAAAGAATCTTCGATTTCTTGATTAAAAGGTTGCTGATTCATCGATAAAAAAAGATTTAATTAGATTCAAAAATCACCAAATAAAATAAAAAAAATTTAACAAATTTGATTTGTGAAATTTGACTCAATTAAAAACAAAACTCAACAAAAAAGTTATTTTTTAGTTTTTTTGACGAAGGATTTTTTGCCAAATGTTCTTTTGGTTGCAGATTTTGGATTTGAAGCTTTTTTCTCAATAGCTTGCGCTATTAAATCAATCGCTCTGTTGAGACCAATTTCCAAAATATCATCTTCTTTTTTAACCGAAGTAAATTGTTTATCATGCAATAAATAAGGTCCAAAAGGTCCGATATTGGCTACAATTTTTTGACCAGTTTCAGGATGAAGACCAATTTCACGAGGCAATGTTAATAAACTAAGCGCGATTTTTATATCAATTGTTGCTGGATCAATATTTTTAGGAATCGATATTCTTTTGGGCTTTTTAACAGCCTTTTTAACTGCTTTTTTTGTAGTTTTTGCGGTAGTTTTTTTTGTGGTTTTTTTAACTTTCTTTTCAACCTCTTCTTTATCCGCTTTTTTATCTTCAATTTCACTTCCCTCTAGCTCTAAATAAGGACCGTAAGGACCAATTTTAACTAAAATTTCATAACCAGTTTTTGGATCTTTACCAAGATTTCTAGTTTCAAACTGTGGCTTCAATTCACCATTTTCGCCAACCGCAGATTCATCACCAAAAATTTGCATGGTATGTTTGCATTCCGGATAATTTGAGCAACCAATGAAGGAGCCAAATTTACCAAGCCTTAGGCCCAGTTGACCGCTTTTACAAGTTGGGCAAGTATTTTTTAATTTTCCATCTTCGTCGCGACCAAAAATATGTTCACCAAATTTTTGATTTAAAACTTCTAAAACTTCGGGGAATGGCTTTTCCATCACTTCGCCGATATTGCCATTAAAGTCTTTCCAGAATTTTTTTAAGAAAATTTTCCAATCCATTTCGCCATTTGAAATAATATCGAGCTCATCTTCTAGGCTTGCGGTATAACCAAACTCAACATATTTGGCAAAAAATTCTTTTAAAAAAGTAACAACAATTCTTCCGCGCTCTTCGGGGAAGAAGCGTTTTTTATCGAGCTTAACATAACCGCGCTCTTGTAAAACAGAGATTATCGTAGCATAAGTTGATGGACGACCAATACCCAATTCTTCCATTTTCTTAACCAAGCTTGCTTCTGAATAACGCGGTGGCGGTTCAGTAAAATGTTGCAATGGTTCGACATCAATTAAATTTAATTGCTCTTTTTCGCTAAACTCTGGTAAGCGTACTTTTGTTTCATCTTCGCTGTCAGAATTATCGTCCAAATCTTCACGATAAACTTTGTAAAAACCATCAAACTTAATTGTAGAGCCAACGGCTTTAACCTTTGCGTATGTAGGTTCAGTTATAATTTCGACAACCACTTGATCAAAAATCGCATCACTCATTTGCGACGCCACCATTCTTTTCCAAATTAAACTATAAAGAGAAAATTGATCATTGTCTAAGGAATGCCTTATTTTTTCAGGCTCAAGCGCAAAATCAGCTGGACGAATCGCTTCGTGAGCCTCTTGCGCATTTTTTACTTTGCTTTTAAAAATATTAGGATTTTCTGGTAAATATTTATCACCATATAAATTTTTAATAGCACTTCTAACCGAAACTATAGCCTCAGGCGCAACATCGATTGAGTCAGTTCTCATATAGGTAATTAAGCCTTGCGAGTTGCCACTTATTTCAATTCCTTCGTAAAGTTTTTGAGCGATCATCATAGTTTTACTAACGGAAAATCCGAGTTTTCTTGCCGATTCTTGTTGCAATGATGAGGTTGTGAATGGCGGATAAGAGCGTCTTTTGGCTTGTTTTTTAGTAATTGATGCTACTCGATATTTTTTGTGATCAAGATTATGCTTTATCTCATTTGCATATTTTTCATTATTTATTGAAAATTTTTCAAGTTTTTTACCTTCAATTTCAAAAACCGTAGCTTGAAATTTTTGATTTTCTTGATTTTGTAAATTTATTTTAATGTCCCAATATTCTTCGCTTTTAAATTTTTCAATTTCTTCTTCGCGATCGCAAATTAATCTTAATGAAACCGATTGAACCCTTCCAGCTGAACGACTTCCGGGAAGTTTTCGCCACAAAACTGGTGATAAAGTAAAGCCTACTAAATAGTCCAATGCTCGTCTAGCTTGTTGCGCATCGACCAAATTCATATCAATTTCTCGTGGTTTTTTTATCGCTTCCAAAACTGAATTTTTAGTAATAGCGTTAAAAACCACCCTCTCAACTTTAGTTGTAGATTTTATAGCTTTTTTGATTTTTAAAACTTCAAGAATATGCCACGCGATTGACTCACCTTCGCGATCTGGATCGGGAGCTAAAATAATTTTTTCACATTCTTTTGCTTTGTCAACCATGTCCTTGACATGCTTGGTTGACTTTGCAGAAATTTGATAATTCATTGCGAAGCCTTTATCTGGCTCAACTGAGCCATCTTTGCTTGGCAAATCACGAATATGTCCGAAAGACGCCAAGACATGATAATCTTTGCCTAAATATTTGCCAATAGTTTTGGCTTTAGCTGGCGACTCAACAATTAAAAGGTTTTTCATTTTAAAAATTAAACATTACGTCTTGAAATTCTTCCCTTGGTGAGATCATATGTGGTCATTTCTACTTCCACTTTATCACCTTTTAAAATACGAATTTTATTTTTACGAATTTTGCCCGAAGCGTGTGCAATTATTACGTGACCGTTTTCCAATTCAACTTTAAAAATTGTATTTGGCAACACTTCCATCACCACTCCATTCATTGTTAACAAATCTTCTTTAGGCATGATTTTATTAAAAAAATTAATTAGTTTTGATTAAATATTTTGTATTTTATAAAAAATTCTTTTTTAGTCTTAACATTAAAAATATTGAATTGCAAGTTTTTAAATATTTTTATTAACTCACATTCGCGCTTCTAACTCCAAGCAAATGACAAATTGCTAAAGTTAAATCGCTTCGATTTAAAGTATAAAAATGAAAATCATCGACGCCCGAATTATGTAAAATTCTACATAATTCTGTAGCCACAATTCCCGCTACCAATTGGCGCGTTTCTTGATTTTCATCTAGACCTTCAAAAACATTTTCCATCCATTTTGGAATTTTAGCCCCGCACATTTTAGCAAAATGCTTTGTTTGCTTGACATTAGTAACCGGAAGGATTCCTGGCACAATCGGCACATAAATTTTATTTTTATGACATAAATCTACAAAACGAAAATAAACATCGGAATCGAAAAAAAATTGCGTGATAATTCGATTGGCTCCGGCATCAACTTTACGCTTTAAATTATCGATATCTTCTTGCATTGATTGAGCTTCGGGATGCATTTCTGGGTAGCCTGCGACCGAAATTTCGAAATTAATATTTTCTTGTGATAATTTTTTTATTCCTTCGACTAATTCATTCGCATATTTGTAACCATCTGGATGAAGTTGATAATTGGAACTTGATGCAGGCATGTCGCCTCTCAAGGCCACAATATGTCTTACACCAATTTGCCAATAGTTGCGTAAAATTTTTTCAATTTCTTGCTTAGAAGCGCCGACGCAAGTAAGGTGCGAGGCCGGTTTCAAATCGGTTTCATTAATGATTTTTTCGATAGTGTGATGCGTTCTTTCGCGAGTTGAGCCACCTGCCCCATAAGTCACCGAAACAAAATTTGGTTTTAAATATTTTAAACGCGAAATTGCTTCCCATAATTTCACTTCCATCTCATCATTTTTTGGAGGAAAAAACTCAAAAGAAATATTCAATTCTCTCTGATTGAGAACAACTTCTTCGAGATTATTGGCGAATGATTTCATAAATTTTTATAAAAATTATTTAACTCCATGAAATAATTTACATTTTTTTTGATTAGTCAATTGACATTTACCAAATTACAAAATAAAATTCTGAGCTTGTTTTTAAAAATGGGTCTGTAGCTCAGTTGGTTAGAGTGCGCGCCTGATAAGTGCGAGGTCGGTGGTTCAAGTCCACCCAGACCCACCATTTTTAAAAAAAATAGGTTTTAAAGAAATTAAAAAAACCAGAAAAATACCAAAATTCATTTCACCTTTTGTAATCCAAAATTTTATAAATTAAAAAAATTATTCGCGATGTGTCTTGCGCATTTTTTGGCTTGCGTCTTTTTTTTAATTACCAAATTGTTCGCGGATTATGCGCTCTTCTAGCGAATGATTTGAATTGAATAATATTTTAAACTCGGTTGATAAATCTTCAAATATTTCAACCTCAACAACATCTCTAACCTCTCTAGAATCCGCCGTAGCGCTTACTGGACGCTCTTTGTAATCCAAAACTTTAAACTTAACTTTTGAATTCGAAGGAAGCAAAGCGCCATTCCATTTTCTTGGACGAAATGGACTAATTGGAGTTAATGCTAAAATTTTTGCTCCAAAGGGAATTATTGGCCCACCAGCAGAAAGATTATAAGCCGTGCTTCCCGCCGATGTCGATACTAAAATTCCGTCAGCCATTAAAGAAGAAAGTCTTTCTTTTTCATTGATTTCTATTTGAATTTTACTTGCTTGATTAGTTTGTCTTAAAAGAGCAACTTCATTGATTGCAATATGCTCATGCTTGATATTGTTGATGTCAGTCGCAATCATTTTGAGCGGATTTAACGCTGAAACTTCGGATTTATTAATCGCTTCAATTAAATCATTTTCACAAAAAGAGTTCATTAAAAAACCCACCGTTCCACAATTTATGCCATAAATCGGAGTTGCAAAATTCTTAATTTCATGAAGAAGATGAAGCATCAAGCCATCTCCGCCAATTGCAATAATTAAATCAAAATCGTCAATATTTTTATGATCGAATGTCAAATCTTGAAAGCCATATTTTTTAATCAAAAAATCTTTTTTTTGATAAGCTAAATCATTATTTTTAGCGGCAATTATACAAATATTTTTAAACATTTTTATTCCGATAAATTTCATTAAGTGCAATTGCCGTGGCAACTGAAACATTAAGGCTCTCGACTTCTTTATTGGTATCAATTCTAACCAATAAATCACAATTTTTTTTAACTAAATTACGAATTCCCGAACCTTCAGAACCAACCACTAAAGCAATATTTTTATATTCTGCAATTTTTTTTTCATTTTCAACACCCTCGCCCGCCAAGCCGATACACCAATAGCCAATTTTTTTTAATTTTTCCATTAAATTATTAATATTAACCGCCACAAAAATTTCTGCAAAATCAATATTTCCAGCCGAAGCCTTAATTAAAGATGGAGTTTCTCTTGCGGAATTAAATTCACAAAAAACTATTTTTTTGAAATTAAAGGCTATTGCGCTTCGAATTATCGCGCCAACATTTTGTGGATCGGTTATTTGATCAAGGATTAGAATATCAGGAAGCTGTTTTTTATCTTCGATTAGATTTAACTCCTCGAGCAAATCAAACTGTGTTTTAAATTCAAGTTTTGAGGCCTTAACTGCGATTCCTTGATGAACAAAATCTTTATTAAAAATATTTTGGAAAAAAATATTGTCGACGACCTTAACGATTCTTTCGAGATTTTGCAGGGAGTTTTTGGCAAGAAAATTTTTTAGATCATCGAGATTATTTTTATTGATAACAATTTCGAATATTTTTCTTTTTTGATTTTGTAGAGTTAAAAAACACGGGTTTTTTCCACCTATCCAAACGATGTCCTTCTCGTCATTATTTTGATGACGAGAAGGATTATTTTGTTTAGAGTTTTTGTTGATTTGATTCAACTGGTTGTTGTCCTGGCTCTTTTGCGCTCTCTTGTTGTGGAGCTGATTCTGGAGCTGGTTGCTGAACTGTTTCTTCATTTTTATTTGGTTCTATATTTTTATTTTGTTCGACTGGATTATCCAACGACTTGTTTTCTTCTGATGGATTTTTGTTGTCATTATTATCTCTTTTTAAAAGAATTTTGACTTTATTATCTTTCACAAATTTACCATTGATTTTTTCAACTTCTTCAATTTTTATTAAGTGACGAATATACTCCTTAGTAGATTCAAACTCGATTGGTTTAGATTTTTTTATGTCAGAAAATTTCACTATATACCAGTCGCTTCCAGATTGAAATGGCTTTGAAATTTCATCTTTTTTAAGATTTTTTAAAGTATCTAAAACATCTTTTTGAATTGAAGATTCTTGTTTATAATCAACCTCTCCGCCATTTCCAGAAGATTGCGTATCTGCAGAATATTTTCTTGCGCCCTCGCTAAATTTTAAAGGTTTTTTTGAAGCCTTTAATTCTTTATAGATATTTTCGGCTTGTAATTGCTCTTTAACAACAATTTGATAATATTTATATTCATTTTTATTTTCTGCTTCAGCATTCATTTCGTTAAATTTTTCAACGATTCTTTGGTCAGTTACAACATCTTTTAATGAGTTGTTTATGTAAGCTTGACGAATTGTTGATGTTTTAAAATTTTCAATTGAGTCCTTGATTTCAATAGAGTTGTCAAGTCCTAATCTTTTTGCTTCGGCAATAATTTTTTTATCAAGAAAAATCTCTCTGGCGAATAATTCGAGAACTTGGTCAGGTAATTTTTCAAAAGAAATTTGGGAATTGTTTTGATTATTTGCAAAAACTTCTTTGAGTTTTTTCTCAATATCTGATTTGTAAATATTTTCGTCACCGATTTGGGCGACAACAATATCATTAATTTTTTTAGCTACAAATTGCTTCGACACAGCGAAAGCAAAGCCTGCTAGTAGCGTTATAATTACTAGAATTTTTATTGGGCTTTTTCTTTTTCTTGAATAAAGTTTCATATTCTTAAATTTGAGATTATATAATTTGGAAATAAATTGTAGTTATTGCAAATTTTATTTAATTTTTCATTTTCAGCAACTTCCCAGAATTTAATTCCCAACTGTTTAGCGAGAATCCCTCCAGTTACTAAAATGCTATCAATTTTAAAATCACTCGCTCCCTTAATATCAGTTTCCATTCCGTCGCCAATAGCAACAATTTTATCTTTGTTTGGCATCAGAAATTTTTCTAATACCATTTGATAAACTTTGGGAAAAGGCTTTCCGTAGTAATGAACTATTCCGCCAATTTTCTGATATTCTAAAGCAAGTGCGCCAGCGCAAATCATCTCGATTCCATTTTGTTTTACAACAATTAAATCTGGATTTACGCAAAGCATCGGAAGTTTAAATTTGTTTGCCTGAATTGCAAGAGGTAATTTTTCACATATTTTAGAGTTTTCATTTTCAAAACCCGTAGTTAGCGCAAAATTTGCTTTTGAAGGATCTTCGACCCTCGTATAGTCAAGCCCATCTAGCAAATCGATATCTTTTTGTGGACCAATATAAAAATAATTTTTACCAAAATTAGCAAAATTATTTTGTTGATTTTGATACAAATCGAGATAGGCAGATTCCCCAGAGGTTAAAATAAAATCATATAAATTGGGGCTCAATCCAAAGTGATTGAGAATGTCAGCCACTTTAGAAGCCCTTCTTGGAGCGTTCGACAAGAGACAAACCTTTTTACCAATTTTATTTAAATATTCAAAGGTTTCGACGGCTTGAGGATATGTATTCGAGCCGTCATGAATCACGCCCCAAACATCAAATATAAAATAATCATATTTGTCTATAATTTCGGAGACGCCCTTAATATATTTCATTAAACTATTTTGTGATATTTTTAGCCATTTTAGCAAAAGACTTCATAGCGCTTTTAGAATATTTCATTTTAATCATGTCACCAATTCTAACAACATCAGCTTTCTTTTTATCTTCAAGAATTATCCAACAATTTTTTGGATCAATTTTATCAGAAATAACGCCCATAGTGACAACCCTTCTTTCAACTTCAGATTTACCGCTTATTGAGTTTTCAACTTCATATTGACCGATTAATTCGAATTTATCGCCATGTTTAATGCCATCTTCTGATCCAAGATTAACTTTGAAAATTGATTTACCGTCAAAGGTTCTTTTTTCTAAGATAAATCCGCGTTTTGCAAAGGCATTTCTGATTGCAGATTCGGCTTCGTCAACTGCATCAGCACCAGCTTCACGAACCAACCCATCATCTCTTTGGATTCCACCTTCTTGAGTTCCGCCAACTTGAATTCCACCAAAGCTAATACCGCCATCCTGTTGAACATTTTCAGTTCTAACCGATTTGCCGTCAAGTTCAATAGTGTCAATCACTGTTAAAGAAGGAAGTTCATAAATTTTAATATTTCCTACAACTTGTGAGCTATAAACAAATTTTGGAGGAATTGAAATAAGATCGCCTGTTTTTGGATTCATATAAGTACTTCCAGAAACATATTTGTTAGCAAAATTAGCATTTGCAATCGATCCTGAAACCGCGTAATCAGCAAGTTTTGGACCTTTATAAGAACCAGTTTTATTCATTTCAGAAAGCTGAACTTCTTTTTGTAATTTTTCAGTTGCTTTGCGATCAACCAATTCGGCAAGTCTATATTTTGATAAAATACTTTCCATACTTGTGGCAACTGATTTACCTAGATTTGATTGCTTTGCAACTTCGATATCACCTTCTTCAAAATCAAAAATTGCTACTTTCAATAATTTATTTTCAAGAGTTTTTTCATCAGGCATAAATTCGCTCTTAGAAATAAACTGCTTCTGATATTTATCAAAATTTTTAATAGTAGGTGTACAAGAGCTTATGATTAATATAAGGGCTAAAAGTTTTAATTTCATAATTTTTGTTTTTATAAATTTTATTAATTCAAAATACTTTGAATTATTTTTTAGTTTAGAATTCCAAGAGTTTTTAAAACTCCATCTTTTTGAATTTGCTCTTCCAAAGCTTTAATGGCAGCCTTAGTTGATTCAGATTCACTAATAGTCGAATTACCGGTCGCTTCAACATTATTGCTAGCAACGATTTTGCCTTGAGCTGAGCTTTCAAAATCAATATTTAGTTTAGTAATGTGCGCACCATATATAAAATTATGATTTGGCTCGTATTTTGCACCAATAACAATTTGATTTGGGTCAGTCTTATCAAGAGTTTTGGCGATTTTTAATTTTTCTTTATTTAACGCACTTCTTATAACTTGAACCAAATCTTTTGGCGATGAAGAATCAAAGAAAAATTCAATTGAAGAAGATGATTTTTCAAACTCATTTTGATATTTAGCAATCAAGGAAAGTATGCTCTTCATGTCGATTTCTTCTTGTGCTCCGGAAAGGATTCGAGCCTTCAATTCAAGCTCTTTACACAAATCCAAAATTTTCATTAAACTTGTTCTTCTTTGAATTGGATTTGATTGCATTGAGTTTTTATCAAGATCATTAATCTTTTTTTGTACGAATTCAACGCGCTCTTTTTGTTCATTTATGAATGGGTCTCTTTCAATAGAAACTTCAACATAGAATTTTTTATCAACCTGTTCGCTCTTAGAAACTTGATAGCCCGTGAAACTAATTTTTTCAATTGATTGACGAACTTTTTGACGCATTTCTTCATTATAACTATTTTGATTTTCTTCTTTGATCACCTCAGATTCAGATGAAATTGAAACCATAAGTCTTCCCGCGGCATCAGCCAAGGCGGTTTTTGTCGCTTCTTCCAGCGTATAACCTTCGGCAACCCCATAAATCATGTCAATATTATTGGCGCGAGGCTTTATAAACCATGAAGGAAGGTCATTTGATTTTGAAAATGAACTTTCTGCGAAAGTTATTAACAATAAAAATGTAAAAAAAAGTTTTTGAATTTTGTTACTCATCGAGATCTTTTAAAATTGTGTTTGAACCTGATTGGATATTGCTAATTCTGGACGAAGCCGAAGATGATTTATGCGATTTATGAGCTTCGTGGTCGTGGGCTTCATGGGTTGAACAAGCCGTTATTAAGAAAAATAATGCGGTGAAAATAATTTTTTTCATAATCTTTATTTTGCGTTATTGGACTCTTTTCCGTTTTAAATAATTTCAAAACGGAAAAGAGGATAATTTTTTGATTAGTTAGTTTTTTTGGCTTCTTCTTTTTTAGTTTCCAAAGGAATGGCAGGAATGTTGCCTCTTTCTTTTTCAAGCTCATCAAATAAATCTTTAGTTGCGGCTTGAGATTTATCAATGCTATCTCTGCTCAAATTAGATTTTTTCAATTTTTCTTCGTAATCTTTTTGGCTATTTTTCAAGAATTTGCTGTAATCTTGATCGTCGATCATCATGTGAACATAAAGAGTTCCGTCCTGAGATTTGAACATATGAATTCTTCTAGCGCCTGATAATGGAAGATTTTTAACAACTTCTTTGCTGGCTTGGGCGAAGAACTCTTCAACATCATCAGCATCGTTTACTTTGCCTGATCTTAAAGCGTTTTTAGTAACTCTAGAAACTTCAGATTGAATTGTTGCAGCGATATTTGCTTTAGCATCAAGTTCAGCTTTTGGCAATTGAACTGTAATACCAGCTCTTGAAGGGCTTGCGATACCAACGGCAGCAACACCATCTTTAATTTTTGGATCCAAAACCCATTCTGGTAAGTCTCCCAATTCGTTATTTCCGCTGGTTTTTTTAACTTCTTTTGGAGCGCAAGAAAAAAGTAGTGATAAAGCGAT
>CAMDCJ010000013.1 GCA_945890035.1 Rickettsia typhi | reverse complement strand
TCAACTAGAAGGACTTTTTTCTCATGTAAAAGAGCGAATAAAAATGCATCGTGGATTAGACCAAAATCGGAAGAAAAAAGCAGTCAAATTTTTACTAAAAAATTTGGGAAAAAAATAGGTTTCCATCATCCCATTTTTTTAATTATGCCCACTTTTTTAAAATATCATTTTTTACTAAAATTTTAATTTTTTTATATTAATTTTCGGATTTTAAAATAATTTATTAATTTTATATGCATGATATTAAAAATCCGCCTTTAAAAAAAAGAGCATTGACAGTTAATACTTCAAGAGCAGTTGATGATAAGATATTGGAATCATCTACTAATATTTTGCAATTACTCGAAAAGCTTGATGATGATAAAATTAAAATCCAGGTTAATACCCACGCCTCAAAACCTGAATTTAAAGATGAAATTGTAGATGCTTTCGTGGCAAACCATGGTGCTAAAAAAGACTCAATTACTATTGACACATTTGATGGTGAAGGCTTCAACAGAAATAGCCATTTTATTATAAATTATGAAGGAAAAAAGTGGCATGCTAAACCAGCCCTCCACGGAAAAGATTTTTCTCTCGGAACACCGCTTAATGAGTTTGCCCATTATAAATTAAATGAACATTTGGGAATTGGCCCAAGATGTTATGGCTTTGTAAGTAAAGAAGGCGTTGTAATGATTCTTACCGAAGATTTAAATTATAGATCACTTAATGGTGGAATGAATAAAAAAGTCTCCTTTTCTAACAATGTAAATAAAAAAGAAAAATTAGAATCTATTCCTAATCGTGAGCAAGATAGCGTGCATCGTTGTAAAGCCGAAATTGCTATAAATTTATTATCTTTATTCGACATAAAAGATAGTCCTGGTAACACTGGTTTTAAATCATCCAGAGTTAACGACGCCGAAATAAAAGAAAAGCTCTTTATTCTCGATTTTATACTCAATACTTACAATCCTGAGGAGCCTATTGACATGAAAACTTACGCTGAAAGCTTGGCGCGCATTTTAAAACCCTCAAGCGAAAAACCTTTAAGCGAACCCTCAAGCGATCAACCCGGAAATCAAACAATTCCTAAAAATATTTTTAAATATAAAGAAAGTCCTGAAGTTATTGGGACTGCTTTAAAGAAATTATTTTTAGACGATGATGGCGAGATTAAAAAATTTGAAACCGACATTAAAAAAGCTTTTAAAGAATCAAGAACATTATTGGAATCTTACAATATCGAGGATAAAAATGTTAAAAAGACCCAAGATCCTAAGACCGAAGATCCTAAGACCGGAGATACTGAGACCACGAATGGAGATTTTAAAGAACCACATTTACTAGCACTCAAACAACAAGAAAATAAATTATTAGAAAGGCTCAATACTTTCCTAGAAAACGAAGCTCTTAAAGCTTTCTTAAACGAAGCGAGGCCAAATCATAGCGCCGAACAAATTGCGAAGAAAAAACTTAAGGAGGAAAACTTTGAGAGAACTCCCAGTAAATATTTATCTTCGGCTACTTCACATACACAATTATCAGAAACAGAACAACCAGGCCCGAGTTTGCATTAATTTCAATTTTTGGCGATAATTTTTTAATTTTAATTTCGGGTTTACAAAATCTTAAAACCAATCTTTTTTCTTGTAAAATAACATCTGCGCAATGGTCAAAATTATCATGATGATGCATGTGATATAAAAACCGTTAGGATTCCCCGCCCCGGGAATTTTTTGAAAATTCATGCCCAATAAACTCGTGATAAAAGTTAATGGCATAAAAATTATAGTAATCATTGAAATCTTAAACATGTTGCTGTTAATCTTCTCGTTCAAGGCGTGCGCAATCTCATCATGGAGTAATTTTGAGCGCATCAAGACTTCATCGATTTCTTCAATTGTGTGAATAATTTTATCAGAATCTTCTTGAAAGTGACGAATTGCATATTCATCAATCCAAGAATATTGGCAATTACGCAAACTAAGTATTACATCTTTTTGTGGAGAGAGGTGACGCCTAGCTACTGTAAGTTGGGAGCGGGTATGAGAAATAATGTCACGATATTTCATATTGCGCGTTGTTAAAACTTCTTGCTCTATTTCATCTATCGCCTCACCCGTTGCACAAACATATTCACTAATATTTTGCAAAGTTAAGTTAATTAAATTATACAAAAATTCTCCAGAATTATTAATTTTAAAACCTTCATTTATTTTTTGCTCGATTTCAAAAATTGATTTCATTGGACGCTTCTGAATAGTGATTACGCGCTCATTGTCAATCCACATTCGCACTGAAACCATTTCTGAAATTTTACTATTTTTTATTTCATTAATTCCACGCATAATTAATAACATTCCATGTTCGAACCTAACTAACCTAGGGCGCGTTTCTTCGGCAATTAATGCGTCAATTATTAAACTATCTAGATAATCGACTTCTTTTTGAAGCCATTTTTTGGTTGATTTATTAATACCATCAAGATGAACCCAAGTTAAACATGGATTTTTTAATTCATTAGCAACCTTACTATTATCAAGCTTCAAGGCCTCGCCTTTTTCGTTAAAAGAATATGAAAATAAAATATGATTTTGCGGTTTTGGCATAATTAAAATTTTTATAATTTAAATTTTTAAAAAACTAAAATAAAATTTTTATTCAAAAAAAATCAACATTATTTAAATTATTTTTGGTGATTTTTACGATAAATATTATTGATGATTGGTAAATAAATTTTATAAGGAATTATGCGTAAAAATTTTAAAATAAATGTAAACTTTTTTGGAAAATGAATCTCGAATTTTTTTGCCATCAATCCTTGATAGATATAATCCGAAGCCTGTTCTTGTGAAATCAAAAATGGCATCGGAAAATTATTTTTTGCGGTCAAGCGCGTTTTTACAAATCCCGGATTTATAATGGAAAGCGTGACATTATTGGCTTTTAATTCTGGATAAATTCCTTCGCATAAATTTATCATGGCTGATTTTGATGCGCCGTAAGCTAAAGATTTTGGCAAACCTCTATAGCCCGCAACACTTGCTATTGTAGCAATATGACCATTTTTATTTTGCATAAAATGCGGAGTAATTATGTGCAAAAAGTTTAAAAATCCATCAAAATTAACATGCATAATTTTTTTAGAAAGCTCTAAATCAAAATCACGTAAATCCATTTGCTCGTAGAGCGCACTTGCAAAAATTACCAAATCAATTTTATGATTTTTTTCTAAAATATTTTGCCAAACTTTTTTTAAAGCTTCATAATCTTCAACATCAACCCCCTCAATCATGATATCGCCACAATTTTGTAAATCTTTTGTAGATTTTTTATGGTCTTCAATTTGATTTTTTAAGATATTTAAATTTTCTAAAGACCTCGCCGAAGCAACAATATTATAACCATTTACACAAAGTTTTTTAGCAAGCTCAAAGCCAATGCCTGAGCTGGCTCCAACGATCCAACAATTTTTCATTAAATGCCAATTTTTTTAAAGCCAATCGTCAAAGTTGCGACTTTGAATCCAAACTTCTTAAGCTCGGAAACATTGATTAAAGAATCATTGTCGACCAAATACATCCAATCGTTAATTTTTACATCGATTTTTCTGTTGTCGACGGGAATCGTTAATACATAATTCATGCGCATCGCATTGCCATATTGCTCGCCTTTCGCAATACCAACAACATCGCCAGCTTTTCCGGTAAAATTATTATCATCAAGCACTTTTAAATCCCAATCGCGATGATCGGTTTTGCCGTCAGAAAATATAAAATCTTCTTCGAGCTTTCCATCGTTGCCATTCCAAGTTCCTTTCATTTTGACGGTAAAAGTTTTAATAACTTTGCCACCTCGATCTTGTAAAATTCCGAAAGCTTCCAAATTGCCTCTAAAATAATTACGAACGTCCATTTTTGGAGAATTGGCTGAATAAATTTGTGGTTTAATATTTGAGCATGAAAAACAAAGCATAATTAAAAAAAAGTTGGTTAATAAAATAATTTTTTTCATAAATTTTTTTGAGATTTTTTTAATTTAAATAACAATGAAACCACAAGCATTTTTAAGGCGCAAGGAATTACAGCATAAATAATTGGAATCGCCATCAATGAATCTTGATTAACATTTTTTGCGTCAAAAGAAACTAGCCACAAAACCATCAAAGACAAGAATGAAGCAAACATTAAGCCCGCTTTATTTATCATATTCCAGAATGATAAATAACTCGAAATTTTATCATATTTTTTGTAAATAATTTCCGATATTATTGCCGGTGGCATTATTAAATCGGAACCCAAAAAAACTCCCGAAAAAAAACATATCAAATAAAATAAATTACTATTCGAACTATCAACGAAATAAGCAAAAATAAATGTTAAAATACTTCCCAAAATTGATATCGACCACGAATTAATTTTGCCAAATTTTTGAGCAAGTTTTTTCCAAAAAACCATAAAAATTGCTGCCGATAAAAAATAAATTGTTAAGAAGATTCCTAATTTTTCTGGGCATTTTAAAACATCATTAACATAAAAAGTAACAACCGATGCCGGCAAGCTTACTGCAAGGGAATTGATAAAAAATATTCCAATAAATTTTAAAAATACTTTATTGGAGAAAATTTCAGATAATGTATTTTTTATATTAAATTTTGTTAGAATTTTTTGTTCTTCACATTGAATTTTATTAAAGAAAAAAAAGATCGAAAAAAATAATAAAGAAACAAAAATTAAACTGAGATAAAAATAATTATTTTCGTCGTTATTTAATAAAACTCTTATAATTATTGGACTTGCCGAAGCAATTAAAATGCCGATTAATCCAAAAAATTCTTTGTAAGAATTTATTTCAATTCTTTGTTTAGAATTTTTCGCGAGAACCACCGCAAGTGCTTCAAAATTAACAACTGTTAGATTAAAAAAACTATAAGTTGTGAGCATCGAAAAACCAAGCCACAATAAAATTATCGATTTATTTTCAAAATTTGGCGGATTAAAAAGCGCAAAAAAACTTAGCGCTAAAAAACTCGCACTCACATAAATTATTTTTTTATGGGAAATTTTTTTACGAATTAAATAATCTGATAATAATCCCAAAAATGGCTCCGAAAGAGCATCTAGAAGCCTTACCGCCAAAATTATAAAAGCTAGAAAAGCAATATTTACATCGAATTGACGCACATAAAAATCACTTACATTGATGTAAATTGGCAAGCCAACAAACGCCAATGGAATCGCTAAAGTTGAATAATTGAAGATATTTTTTTTATTCATTTTTTCCCAAAATATCTTTGGTCATTTGAGGAAATGAAGACTTTTCACCCAACCAAATATCGATGAATCTTTTAGCAAAAATTAAATCCTTAATTGCGCCGGCAAATTTGCCATTAAAATATAATTTCACACCATTTTTTGGATCAAAAAAAGCGGTTTTTCGATCACCTTTTTTGACATCAAAAAATATTTCTTCAAGTTTTATTTGATAATTTTTAAGAAGGGCTTGGTCATTGATTTTATTGGCTCTCGATATTTCTTCAATTGATCTTTTAATCAAATCATCTTTCGCAAAATCTCTTTGATAATTAATGATTATTGCCAATTTATTTTTATAAGAAAAATTTTTTACTTCACTTAAAAGTTCAATTTTATAAATTTTCAGTCCCCACACTTTTAAATTATGGACGCCAAGAATTGATGGTTTAGAAAAATTCTCATTAATTTCTGGAAAATTTAATAAATTTTCTCGAGAGTTTTCTTGAGCAAAAACATAATTATTGCATAAAAAATTCATTAAAAAAATTAGAGTTAATTTTAAACAATTTTGTTTAAAAAAATTAATTATTTTCATATTTTTTGTAACTCAAATTGAACTAAGTCGGTGCGATTGGCGCTAAAACCAGCGATGCAATAACTTAAATAAAATCGCCATTTACGAATAAATTCTTCGGAAAATCCCATCGCTAAAACTTGCGCTTTTTTAGCATCAAAATTATTCAACCAAATGCGCAAAGTTTTTTCGTAATCATGTCCAAAATTTAACTCATTAACAATTTTAAAGCTATAATTTGCACATAAATGACGAATCTCTGACTTAGATGGCAGAACACCTCCGGGGAAAATATGTTTTTGAATAAAATCAACACGATTCCTATAATCTTCGGAAACTTTTTCATCGATTGTGATGATTTGTAAAAGCGCTTTTCCACCTTTTTTTAAAACATGATTTAGGGTTTCAAAATATTTATCCCAATATTCTCGACCTACAGCTTCAAACATTTCAATCGAAACCACATTGTCATAAAAATCATCTTCATCGCGATAATCTTGTAATTTTAAAGAAATTTTATTACCAAATTTTTCAAGCCTTTTTTTAGCATATTCATATTGTTTTTGTGAAATTGTTAAGCATTTTAAATCATATCCGGCTTTTACAGCCATCTCAGCAAAGCCACCCCAACCACAACCGATTTCTAGAATATTTTTGCCAACGAGTTTATTTAAAATATTTTGATATTTATTTTCTTGCGCACGATGTAAATCAAAATTTTTATTGCCAAAATAACCACTTGAATAAGTCATTGATGAATCAAGCCATAATTCATAAAAATCATTGCCTAAATCATAATGCTCTTCGATATTTTTTTTACTGCCTTTTTTGGAATTTTTACAAAATAAACTAGAAATATAAAGCATCAAAGCTTTGAATTTTCGCGCATGAAAAAAATTTTCTAAGCATTCGGAGTTTTGAGTCATGAAACTTAGAAGATTTGGCAAATTATCAACTTCCCACATATCTCTTATGTAAGTCTCGCCAAAAGCAACATCGCCACCTTTTATTGCTAAATCAATGCAATTTAAATCTTTAATAATCAATGTGGATTTGTAGCCATGTTCTTCGCCTTTAAATGTTCTCTGAGTAGAGTCGGGCATGATAATTGTTAGCGAGCCATATTGAACTTTATCCAATGCGTCCCATAATAAATCGTGATTCATAAACTAATTTTTAGTTAAGGTTATTCTAGAATTTTTCTGCTCTGGTTTTGAAATATATTTTATTTTTTTAAAAACAATTTTTATCGCTTGTATATGAATTAAAATTATAACTTTCAAAGTCATGAAAGGTATTTTAATAAAAGCCAATATTAAATTTAAATCATCAAAATTAACTTCTTTTTTACATATTACACTTGTTAATAATGTTTTTTCATTAGCAAAATAATCAATCCAGACCGCAATTTTATTTTGCTCAAAAATGAAACGAAATTTATATAAACCTTCGATTTTAAAAAATGGCGAAACATGAAATTCTTTATCAGCTTCAAACCATTGATTATTCATTATTGGGGAGCCATCTTTGTTAGAAATTATATAAGAATGACTTTCTCCAAAAGTATTATTGACTTGAACAATAACGACGCGCAATTTTTCTTGCTCGTCGACACAAAATAAAAAACTTGCGGGATTAAAAACATATCCCAAAACCCTTGGATGCGTAAACAAAAAAATGTTTTTTATATCTTGATCAATTTGTTGATTTTTTAAAATATTCCACGCCCAATTTTCAATGGAAGAGCCATCTTTTGGACCATAATCTTTATTATAAAAACTAAAAAGATTAAATTTATTTAACGAAAAAAATTTTTTTGATAGATCGTTGATTTTGGCAAGGTCAAAGCAAATGTAAAATACATCATAAACAAATTGGTTAATCTTTGGCAAAAGCCTTTTATGCATTACTTTGGCAAAGATTATAAAGCTTGAATTTATTGCCATGGAGCCTTGATTTGCATTTTATTTAAAACGCGCAATGCCGAAGAAATTCCATCTTCATGAAAACCAAAAGATTGATAAGCTCCACAAAAATAAATTTCATCTTGTCCTTGAATTTCATCAATTCGAGCTTGAGCCTTAACCGCCTTGGCATCAAAAATTGGATGCTCATATTCAAATTGTGCAAAAATATTTTTTGGATTTATTTCGATATTTGGATTTAGAGTAACAAAAAGCGGATAAGATTGATTAATATTTTGTAAATTATTCATCCAATAACTCACTGATAAATTATTTTTTGCCAAATTTTTTGCTAATGAATTATGCGAATAAACCCAACTTGCCCAAGCCTTCTTAGCTTTTGGCATCACCGCACAATCCTTATGTAAAACTGCTAAATTTTTTTGATAAGTAAAACTACTTAAAATTTCTGTTTGTTTTTGCGTTGGATTTTTAAGAAAATTTAAAGCTTGATCGGCGTGAGTCGCAACTACAATTTTGTCAAAAATTTCCGTTGATTTTTGTGATTCAACAACCCATTTTTTTTCAGCATTTTGATAAATATTTTGCACTGCATTATTTAAGCTAATTTTGTCATTAAATTCAGCGCAAACTTTTTTTACATATTGCCTTGAACCACCTGAAACAGTAAGCCATTGCGGTTGATCACTCACCGTTAATAAACCATGATTTTTGAAAAATCTTACAAAACTTGTTGCTGGATAATCATTAATTTTATCAAGTGGCGTACTCCAAATTGCCGAAGCCATTGGCAATAAATAATAATCGCGGAAATATTTACCAACTTTCAAATCGCGTAAAAAATTCATCATCGAATAATCAAGATCGCGCTCTTGATTAAGAAGGTTTTGCGCCATTTTATTGAAGCGCATAATATCCATTAACATTTTAATGAATCGCGGATTTAAAAGGTTTCTTCTTTGCGCAAAAACTGCATTTAAATTCGTGCCCGCATATTCAATTTTTGAATTATCAATCTTGACCGCGAATGACATTTGGCTTTTTTCATAAGCGACATCGAGTAATTCAAAAAATGCTTTGAGGTTTGGATAAGTTTGATGATTAAATACGATGAAACCAGTATCGACGGCGATTTTTTTGCCTTCATAATTTACATCAACGGTGTTTGAATGTCCGCCGATATAATCATTTTTTTCATAAAATTTAATGTCGTAATCTTTATTTAAAAAATAGGCGCAAACCAAGCCAGATATGCCTGAACCGATAATAGCAACTCGTGATTTTTTATCCATAATTTATTATATAAAAATTTTATTTTTTTAATTTTAAAGAATTTATAGTTAACCCCTTAAATTCTTTAAAAAAAATAAAGTATTAGTTATGCCTTTTTCTCGCCATAATGTTAAGAGACTCAACCGCCAAAGTAAAAAATAAAGAGAAATAAAGATAACCTTTGGAAATTTTAATATGGAATCCGTCGGCGAGTAAAATTACGCCAATCATAAAAATAAATGCCAAAGCCACAATTTTTAAAGATGGATAATTGTGCAAGAAATAGCTAACTTTTTCAGAAGCAAGCAACATAACAATCATGGAAATAATAATGGCGGTAACGATGATTGGAATGTTGTTAGTCATGCCTACAGCGGTTATTACCGAATCGAAAGAAAATACAAAATCGATCAATGAAATTTGCAAAATCGCAGCGATCATATTTTTTGAGCCATTAACTTTTTTCTCTTCTTTGGTTTCTTTAAAACCAAAAATTACATCAGAACCGATTTCCCAACCACTTTTTATAATTAAGAATAATCCACCAAAAATTAACAGAAAATTTTTAAAAGAAAAACCAACTTCACCAATTGTAAATAAAGGCTCCGTCAGCGTCATAATCCATGACAAAGTCATCAACATTAAAATACGGATTACGAATGCCAAAGATAACCCAAAAATTCTGGCGGTTTTGCGTTTTTTTGCGGGCAATTTGGCAACAACAATCGCAATAAAAATTAGATTATCGATGCCGAGAACAATCTCTAGAAATGTAAGCGTAAGTAAACTAAATAATATATCGTAAGTTAAAATATCCATATAAATAAAATTAAAAATTTATGATTTTTTTTGAATGTAAAAAATTTAATAAGGGTTGAATCGCCAAACCTAAAATTGCATAATAATCGCCCTCAACTCTTTCAAACAAATGTTTGCCGAGCGATTCATATTTATAGCTTCCAGCACAGCCAAATGATTGATCACAATTTACATAATCAACAATTTGCTTTTCTGATAATTTACGCATTTTAAGGCGCACGCGGGCAAAATTTGTAAAAATAATTTTACCTTTATGCGCAACAACCAAGCCATTATTTTGATAATGATTTCTGCCGTTAAATTTAGTTAATTGTTTTATCGCTTCTTTAATATTTTGTGATTTTGAAATATCTTTTTTCATAAATTCACACACTTGATCAGCGCCGATTACAAAGCTCTCGGGATATTTTTCACTAATCGATAAAGCTTTTTTTGATGCCAAAAAAATTGCCATTTTTTTTGGTGACATTTTTGGCAAGAATGGCTTTTCACCATCTTCATCGTAAAGTGGCTTTATCACTTCAAAATCAAGGTTGCAAGACTTTAGAATTTCTTTACGAACCACTGAAGTTGAAGCTAAAATTATGTGATAATTATTTTTTATTAACATTTCGATTGAATTTTGATAATATTCCAGAAGCGATTTTCAAGATTTTGATCAACTTTAAATTCACCTAAGAAACTTGTGGTAATCGTTGAAGAATTCACTTTATGAACTCCGCGAGTGCTCATACATTGATGGTTAGCATCAATCAAAACCGCTACTCCACGAGGCTTCAAAACATCATTTAAAGTGTTAGCAATTTGCGATGTCATGGTTTCTTGCGTTTGTAATCTTTTAGAAAAAACATCAACTAAACGCGCTATTTTGCTTATTCCAACAACTTTATCGCGTGGTAAGTAAGCAACATGAGCCGTTCCAATAAAAGGCACCATATGATGTTCGCAATGCGATTCAAGGCGAATATTTTTTATTAAAATAATATCGCTATAACCATCAACTTCATCGAAAGTTTTTCCTAAAATTTTAATCGGATCTTCTTGATATCCCGAAAAAAAATCTTGATAAGCATTAACGACTCTCTTCGGAGTTTCAATCAATCCTTCACGATCTGGGTTGTCTCCAGCCCATGCAATAAGTGTTCTAACAGCTTCTTGCGCTTGCTCTCTAGTTGGCTTATTAACTTTACTCATTTTTAATAATTAATTGTTTTAAAATTGTACTTTATAAAATTATTTAGATTTACAAAAAATTCACTATTGATTTGTAAAGTTTTAACTATAATTTTTACTTTTAATTTTACAAATATTTATCAAACCAGAATTAAAATTAATTTAAATTTTAGTATTTTATGAAAAAAAGTTTTATCGCCTTGGCGCTTTATTTTTTAACTTCTCAAAACATCGCCTTCGGTGCTCAGTTTGGCGTTTTGGATGTTGATAAAATTATTCAAGAATCATCGGCGGTAGTCGATATTCAAAAGAAAGTCGATACTAAAAAAATTGCTTATGAAACCGAAATTAATAAAAAGCAATCACAGTTAGAATCAGAGCAAAAAAAGCTTGAGGATAAAAAAATCACTTTATCTAAGGAAGCTTTTGAAAAAGAAATTAAAAATTTTGAAAAGAAAGTTGATGATCTTAAAACTTATATCGATCGTAAACAAAATAGCTTGAAAAAAGCTTCAATTGACGCCATGAGTAAAGTTAACGACAAAGTAAAAACTATCGTTTCTGATATCGCCAAAGAAAAAGAATTGGATGTCATAATTCCAACTTCTCAAACTCTTTATTTCAAAGACGAGCTTGATATTACTGCCGAAGTTTTATCGCAACTAAATAAAAAAATTACTAAAGTTGACGTTAAATTTGAATAAATAATCTTCACCACAAAGCCCAAAACCTTGTTGATTATCTATTCGAAAATTTTTTAAAAGACTCAATCAATCTTACTCTATCAATCTTAGTATATCTTTGCGTGGTTGACAAACTTTCATGCCCAAGCAATTCTTGAATGGTTCGCAAATCTACATTTTCTTGAAGTAGCGCGGTTGCAAAAGAGTGGCGAAATGCATGCGGAGTAATGTCCTCCGAAAGATTTAAAGCACGACGCAGAGTTAAAATCAAACCAGCAAAACTTCTTCGCGAGTAAGATTTATTAAACTTGGTCAAAAAAATTGGCTGATGAGGCTTTATTTCAAAAGGGCATTTCGCCAAATAACTATCAATTTTATTTTTAATAATCGGAATTAATGGCACCATTCTTTGCTTTTTACCCTTCCCCGTAATCACTAGATTTGATTGATTCTGTAAAGCAATTTTATTGATCGATAATGCTTCAGAAATTCGTAAACCGCAACCGTAAACTAAAAATAAAATAGCTTGATCACGGTCAACTTCCCAACGATTTTCATGAAAATTTTCAAGTTTTTCAATAATTTTTTTAATATCAGAAAATTCTATGGCGCGAGGCAGTGGCTTTGACACTTTAGGGGTTTTGATTCTAAAAATTTGACGATTTTCAATTAAATTATTTTCATTTAAAAAGCGAAAAAATGAGCGCAAAGTTGAAATGGCGCGAGCATTAGAATTGTTGCCGTGATTACTTAATCTCTCGCTTAACCAACTGCGAAAATCAGCTACTACCAACTTTTCTAAAAAATTTTTGTCGATAATTTTATTGGTTGCTTTATAAATAAAATAAATAAAATTAGTAATATCGTCTTGATAAGATGATATTGTGTTGCTGGAATATTTTTTTTCTTTTTGTAAAAAAATAAAAAAATCAATAATAATTTTATTAACAAAATCATCGCACAGCTCTTTAATCTCAAGGTTTTTTGTCATTATGTTTAAAAAAAGTTTTATAATATTTTTAATAACAATCTGTATCAGCAAAAATGCTTTTTGTGTTGAAATTTGGAATAGTGAGAATGGTATTTCTCGCCTTAATTCAAGCCAATATAAAAACGATTTTTATCAACTTGTAAATTTTTATCAAGCACAAATTAATCCGATTTATTGCTCTTCGGCAACGGCTTTAATGCTTAAAAACGCTTTTTATTATGAAAAAATTTCTAGTCAAAAAGATTCTGAAGTCATGAAGCCCAACGGTGAAATTATTCCTTTTCAACTTTTTACTTCACAAGAAGATTTTTTTAATAATAAAACTGACAAAATAAAATCTCGCGACATAATTCACTATAAAAAACCACAAATCATTGAAAATAAAGATGGCTCCAAAACTGAAAATTATGACCCCGGATTAAACCTTCAGGATTTTGCAAAAATTCTCAAAATTCATAAAATAAATAGTAAAATTTTCTATCAACAAAATGTTTCAAAACAAGATTTGGAAAGGTTTCGTGAGATTGTGAAAAAAATTTTAAACGATAAGAGTAATTTTCTAATTGCTAATTTTGACGGCAAAGTTTTTGGCAATAAAACCGGTGGGCATATTTCGCCGATTGTGGCTTATGATGAAAATTCTGATTCACTTTTGGTGCTTGATGTCGCTTTGCACAAAAATCCGTGGTATTGGGTTGATTTAACTGAGATGGTAAAGGCCATGAACACCAAAGATGGCGATAATTTCCGCGGTTATTTGGTGGCCAAAAAAAGTTGGTTTTAATATTAATTTTATCTCAAAGAACTACAGCATTTAATGGCAAATCGATCGGTCATTCCCGCGATATAATCACATATTATTTCTGCTAAATTTTGCGAATTTTTATTTTGTAAATATTCTTCATACCGTTCTTTTGGTAAATTTTCGGGCTTTAAAAAATGAAAATCAAATAGTGAATTAATAATCTGTTTAGCGTTGTCAGTCATGGTGTTAACTATTTCATGACGATACATTTTTTGCATTAAAAATTTTTTTATTATTAGATGATTTTCTTGCATTTTCGGCGAAAATTCCACTAAAAATTTTGAGAAATTACGAATTTCTTCAAGGCTTTTAATATTATTTTTTTGTAGATTAATTTTGGTTTGTTCAATAACATCTAAAACCATTGCTAGAGTTATGCGCTTCTTAGCTTCTCCAACCAATAATTCTTGACGAATTTGTGGATTTTTTTGTAAAATTTCTTGATAAATTTCGCCGACCAAAGGAAGTTCAAACAAATCTTCAACCCCGAATAATTGCGCCCGCAAAGCATCTTCAATATCATGATTATTGTAAGCTATATCGTCAGAAATCGCCGAAATTTGCGCCTCAATTGCAGGATTTTTTGCCAATTCTAAATCATAAATTTTATTAAAATTTAAAATATAATTGTCAATTTTTGATAAATCTAAAATAGCGCCGTTGTGCTTCACAATGCCTTCCAGAGTTTCCCACGACAAATTCAATCCTTCAAACTCAATAAATCTAGTTTCGATTTTAGTAACGATTTTTAGAGTATGCGCATTGTGAGAAAAACCTCCAAAATTTAGCATTTTTAAATTTAGCGCTTCTTCGCCAGCATGTCCAAATGGTGGATGCCCAAAATCATGAGCTAAAGAAATAATTTCCGCCAAATCTTTGTTAGCATTGACAGCGCCGGCAATCCAACGCGCAATTTGCGCCATTTCCAAAGTGTGCGTAAGGCGCGTGCGATAATGATCACCTTGATGATTTACAAAAACTTGCGTCTTATATTGCAATCTTCGAAATGCTGATGAATTGATGATTCGATCACGATCGCGACCAAAAATTGAGCGATATTTTGAATCGTCAAAATTCTCGAAGAACATTCTCCCGCGTGACTTATTTTCATCAACGGCGAATGTAGCAAGTTCAAAATTTTGCATAAATTTAATTAATGAATTTTAGAATTAACATGGCAAAAAATATTGTCGCAACAACTATCGATAAAGAAAATAATGTCGCTTTGAGCATTATTCTTTTTTTAATAATTTGCTTTTGATTTTTTGTTAATTCATTGGTCATTTAAGATATAACATTGAGCTTTTTACCAACTTTAATAAAAGCATTGATTGCCTTATCCAAGTGATCGCGCTCATGACACGCCGAAATTTGTACACGAATTCTAGCACTATTTTTTGGTACGACCGGGAAAGAAAAAGCAATTACATAAATTCCCTCTTCCTCAATCATCATTTTAGCGAATTTACTTGCCAAAATTGCATCACCAAGCATTACTGGAACAATTGGATGAACACCTTCTGGATCATGAATGGAGAATCCCGCTTCAATAATTTTTTGTCTAAAATAAAGTGAATTGTCGGCAAGTTTTTTGATTAAAAATTTCGATTGCGAAATCATATCAATAATTTCGATACCAACCGAGGCAACAATTGGCAAAATATTGTTGGAGAATAAATATGGTCGCGCTTTATTACGAAGTTTATCAATAACATTTTTTTTAGAAGCGATAAATCCACCGCCGGATCCTCCGATAGCCTTTCCAAGCGTACTAGATAAAATATCAACTCGCCCTTCAACCTTACAAAATTCGGGGGTTCCGCGCCCATTTTCGCCAATAAAACCCGTAGCGTGACAATCATCAACAAACAAAATTGCATTATATTTTTCGGCTAAATCACAAATTTCGCTAAGCTTGGCAATGTCACCATCCATTGAAAATACGCCGTCGGTAACAATCATTAAATTTTTATGATTTTTTGCTTCTTCTAATTTTTTTTCAAGCTCAAGCATGTCGTTATATTTATAAAAATAACGATGCGCTTTACAAAGTCTAATTCCATCGATTAAGCTAGCATGATTTAAATCGGCGGAAATTATGGCATCATTTTCGTCAAGAAGCGCTGAGAATACACCACCATTGGCGGTAAAACACGAAGAGAAAGTTATTACATATTCATATCCCAAAAATTCTGCCAATTTTTTTTTCAAATTTTTTGTGCAAATCAAAAGTTCCGCAAATAAATCGAACCGATGCGGCCCCAAGCCCGTATGTATCCAATGTTTTTTTGGCGATTTCTACGAGATTCTTATTATTTGCCAAACCTAGGTAGTTATTGGCGCAGAAGTTCAGGACTTTTTTCTTTGATTCTTGATGAAAAATTTCAATGCTAGAGGATTGTGAAGTAATTATTTCATACTCTCCCTTATACAGCCCGTTGGCTTTTAAGTCTTCCAATTCTTGATTAATACTTGCTAAAAAATTAGTTTTAAACATTTTTAAATTTTTTATTGATTGATAATGAATTTATAATTAAAATAAAAATATAGACAATTAACAAGTCATTTTTAAATGGTTTTTTAATTTTATATTATTATCATTAATTTTAAACACTAAATTTTAACAAATTATGAAAAATTATCTTCGCCTTGCCATCGTATCTATTCTTGGCATTTCTTTACTTTCTTCTTGCGCTAACTTCAAAAAAAGTTGCAATGCTGAATGTTCTAAATCAAAAAAAGAAGAAGTAAAAACCGATGAAGCTAAAGCTCAAGACGCTAAAGCTCAAGAAGCTAAAAAAGCTAAAAAAGCTAAAAAAGCTAAAAAAGCTCCAGTTGTATCTCCAGTAGCTGCTCCAGTAGCTGCTCCAGCTGAAGTTAAGAAAAACTAATTTTAGTTAATTTATTTCGGTCTCAGAGCTTTTTGAGACCGAAATAAAAAATAATTTTTCATAAATTATTTTTAAAAAAACCCGCCTTAAAAAACAAAGACTATAAAGATGTTAGAGTTTGAATTTATCAATAAAATCTTACTCCCCTTAACACAAAATCAAAATTCCTCAAAACATAAAAAAAATCCTTCACAAAATCTTGAAGATGATGTAGCCATAATGAGCTTCAACAAAGATTTTGATTTGATTATAAGTAAAGATATTTTTATCGAAGATGTTCATTTTTTAAAATCCGATGGTGCTCAAAAAATTGCCTCAAAACTTTTACTAACAAACCTCTCTGACATCGCCTCAAGCGGTGGTAAGCCCCTTTATTATATGTTGGGATTCACTAAAAATACCAGCCTTGATGATGATTTTTATAAAAAATTCGGCAAAGCTCTGCACGATTTACAACAAAAATATCAACTCACTTTAATTGGCGGAGATACTTCTAATTCTAAAAAATTATTTTACTCGATAACAATTTTTGGCAAAGTTAAAAAAAATAAAATTTTATCACGAAAAAATGCTCATGATGGCGATTTAATTTTTGTCTCAAACTCTATTGGAGAAGCATTTCTTGGACTTGATATTAAACTAAAAAAGCTTGAAAAACTTGAAAATTATCACAAAAAATTACTTGATAAACATTTTTATCCACAACCCAGAATTGAATTGGCACAAGAATTAATTAATAAAAATTTATCAAAATGCGCCACCGATATTTCCGATGGTCTTATTGCCGATTTGTCCAACATTTGCAAGGCTTCGAAGCTTAATTCTGAAATCTATCTATCGCAAATTCCATTATCAAAAGAATCTCAAATTTATTTAAAAAATAATCCTCAAATTAATGTACTTGAACTGTTGAGTGGTGGCGATGATTATGAATTAATTTTTACGGTAAATCCAAAAAATTTAAACAAAATTAACCAACTTTCTCAAAAATTAAATTTGAATCTAACCTGCATTGGCAAATTTTTCGAAGAATCATCTAATAAAAATAAATCAACTAAAAATTTTGATGTTTTTTTATTTCCAGATGAGCAAAATAGGTCTTCAAAAGATTTAATAAAAATTTTAAAAAAAGGTTATGAGCACCAATAATTTCTTATTTAATTTTAATGTAAAAAATGAAAATGTTGATCAGCAAGTTTATGCAACATCCACCAAAAGGACACTTGCTGGAATTATCGATTGCTTTATCGTGTTATTTTTAAGAGCTTTTTTCTTGCAGGCTTTAAATAATATTTTTTTTCAGAAATTAATTTATAAATTTCTCAATGATTTTGAAGCAACTTTTGGAACAAGACAACCAAAAGGAACCACTGAGCATGTTCAATTTGTGATGAATCACTCAATTTTTATTTATGCCCTAATAATGATTTTCTTAACGATTTTAATTGGCGCAATTTATCACGCCTACTTTAACTCCTCGTCTTGGCAGGCAACGATTGGCAAAAGAATCGCTAAAATTATAACAACCGACAATAATTCAAAAAAAGTATCTTTTATTAATGGAATCTATCATTATTTCTTAACTCTAATTCCTGTAATTTTTATTATTATCGCCTTTATTTATTCTCAAAAAAATGGATTAACCATATTTGAAGCTTTTTCTAAAAATCATGCATTGACTATTCTTGGATTGTTAGTTTTGATTGCAACTCACACCGGACCTTTTAATAAAAAAAAGATTAATTTCTTTGATTATTTAATGAAATTTGAATTTCATTTCGGTAGAACCGAGCAAAAAATGCCTTGGACAAAAATTAATTAATAAATAATACATTAAAATATGTTTAACTTATCTCAAAAAACCATAGACAATTCAATCAATTGCAATTCCGTAGGCTTGCATAGTGGTTGCAATATTAATATGCGACTGCTTCCGGCCGAAATAAACACCGGAATTATTTTTCGCAGAACTGATTTAGAATCTGGTAAAAATGAAATAAAAGCTAACTTTAAAAATGTTACCACAACCAATCTTGGAACTTCAATTGCCAACGAATTTGGAGCTTCAATTTCAACAATCGAACATTTAATGGCGGCGATTTGGGGTTGCAGAATTGATAATTTGATTATCGAAGTTAACAATGCCGAAGCGCCCATTATGGACGGCTCCTCCGAACCTTTTGTTTTTTTAATTGAATGTGCTGGAATTTTACAACAAAATGAAAATCGTAAAGTTATTGAAATTCTTGAAAAAATTCGCATCGAAGATGGTGATAAATTCATTGAGGTCAGCCCTTCGAAAGATTTTTCTTTAGATTTAAATATAGATTTTAATCATCCCCAAATCAAAATTAACCAACTCTCTTTTGATTCAAGCTCACACTCTTTTAAAAATAATATTTGTAGGGCGCGTACTTTTTGCTTTAAACATGAAATTGATCAAATGCACAAAAATGGCTTAGCCAAAGGTGGTTCTCTAGATAATTCGATCGTTATTGATTTTGATAAAATTCTTAATGACGGTCCTTTGCGCTATAAGGATGAATTTATTCGTCACAAAGCTCTTGATTTAATCGGCGATTTATTTTTAGCTGGAACCTACATAGTCGGGCATTTTAATGCTTATAAAGTTGGACACACTTTGAATAATAAGTTTTTACATCATTTATTTAATAATCCACAAAAATGGCGTCTGGTTTAAATTTGATAAACTTATTATCAATTATTTTTTAAATTTTTTTATATAACCTGGATATATTTTAGCGGTATAATCTTCAACAATTTTACATTCAATAATTTTCTCTGGAGGAACTTTATGAATATGAAATGATTCGATGTTTGGAATTCTTATTACCGTAAAATTTTCATTACTATTCTCACGAATTTTTCTTTTATAATCAATCATTATTGCCGTTTTAACCTCGTGAGCGTAGGTAAAGCGGATCATATATCTCTTGCCATCTGGACAAATAATTTCCGTCGAAACATTTCTTCTATTATTTTCAATTGCATTTTTAGAACAAGAAAAAAACAATATAAAAATTAGAAAAATATATTTTTTACCTCGGGCGAATTGAGCCAATATTTTCATAAATTGCTTTAAAGAAATTACTTTTGTGACTTTCGACAAAAGTTTTATTTTGGTTAAAGAAAAATTCTCTATCTTCATCTGCTAAATCAATTTTTTTAATATTATTAACCCTATCTTCATTATCAAATTTTATAACCAAAACATCTCTATCGATAACTTTCGGCTTAAAAAACAAAATGTGTTTAATGCTTTCTGAATAATAAATCCAAACCTCTTTATCGTCATAAAAAGATGTTATTGTTGGACTTCCTAAGGTTGTTAATAAGGTATTTTTAGAGGTAACTCCTTTTTTAATAATATTTATATCGGTGTTTTCAAACATATATCCAGTTTTATCAACCCTGAATGAGCATGCTGAAACTATAAAAAATAAAAGTGTTAAAGTAAAAAGTTTCATTTTTATAAAATTGTGAGTTGCATTTATTTAATCTTGATAATATAGTTTTGCTTTATTTCTACGGTTTTTATTTTATAGTCAATCTAATTTTATTTAAACCAATTTTTTAATTTTATTTTTAATTTTTATGGCAGTTCCTAAAAAGAAAAAATCAAGCTCTAGAAGCTCTATGAGAAGAGGCAGTAATGGCACATTCGAAGCTGATTTCCCAAATGTAATTGTTGATAAATCTTCTGGAGATTTTAAACTTTCTCATCATATTTCGCCAGACGGCACTTACAATGGTAAGCAAATAATTAAAAAGAAAAGGAAAAAAACTTCTTAAGAATAAACCATCGTGACTTCAAAACTTAACATCGCACTTGATTGTATGGGCGGAGATAAGGCGCCTCAAATTGTTATTGAGGGCGCCGATCTAGTTGCTTCAACCAATCATAATGTTCACTTCTTGCTATTTGGTAATTCCAAAAAAATACTACCAATACTTAACCATTGTCGCTATCTAAAAGGTCGCTACGACTTAATTCACACTGAAGAAGCAGTTTCCTCTGACGAAAAACCTTCCAACGCCTTAAGACGGCTTACTAATTCTAGCATGAGACTTGCGATTGATTCAGTAAAAGATGGTAAAGCCGATGTGATTATTTCGGCCGGAAATACCGGCGCTTTAATGGCAATTGCCAAAGTTGTATTGCGCCCTCTTCCATCAATCGATCGCCCCGCCATCGTCACTTCAATTCCAAATAAAAAAAACGGCGGAACAGTTCTTCTTGATATGGGTGCAAATATTGAATGCGATTCAGCTGTGCTCTTTCAATTTGCGGTTATGGGTAGAGCTTTTGCAAGATCAGTTTTAAAAATTGACAACCCTAAAATTGGCGTTTTAAATGTTGGTTCCGAAGAATTAAAAGGTCATGAACATGTCAAAAATGTTGCCAATTTAATTAGAAATAGTGAATTAAAAAATGATTTTTATGGCTATGTTGAAGGTGACGATATAGTCAAAGGAACCGTTGATGTCGTTGTAACCGATGGCTTTACTGGTAATGTAACTTTAAAAACAATCGAAGGAACGGTTAAATTTATTTCATCACTCATCAAAGAAGGTTTTTCTTCTTCAATTTGGTCAAAAATCGGTTATTTACTCGCTTCAAATTCACTAAGCAAAGCTACAAAAAAAGTTGATCCAAGAATGCATAATGGCGCGATGTTAATCGGGTTAAACGGCGTTGTTATTAAAAGCCATGGAAGCACGGATGGCTTAGGTTTTTCAAACGCCATAAAGGTTGCAATTTCATTGATTGAAAATAAAATTAATGAAAAAATAATAGCCGAAATTAAATCAAACGAAACAGCGATAAATAGCGCCCTAAATCATAATAATTCTGCGCCAAAAAACGTTGAAACTAACTAAAAAAATATGAAAATATTTGCAAAAATTGTGGCGACAGGCTCATATGTTCCAAGTAAAATTGTAACAAATTTTGATTTATCCAAAGAAGTCGACACCAATGATGAGTGGATTGTTGAAAGAACTGGCATCAAGCAACGCCACATCGCCGATAAATCTGAATTAACTTCGGATTTAGCATTCAAAGCCTCAGAAAATCTTTTAAAAAATTGCCAAATAAAAGCCGAAGAAATTGATATGATAATCGTGGCGACAACTTCTCCCGACCTTACATTTCCATCGACCGCATGCATCTTACAAGATAAATTGAAAGCTACAAAAGCCTTTTGTTTTGATGTCCAAGCGGTTTGTTCTGGCTTTGTTTATGCACTCTCAATTGCAAATAATTTCATTCAAACCGGCTCAGTAAAAAGAGTCTTAGTTGTTGGAAGCGAAACTCTTTCGAGAATTGTCGATTGGAAAGATCGCAATACTTGCGTTTTGTTTGGCGATGGCGCCGGCGCAGTTATGCTTGAGGCAACCACCGAACAAAATTGTGGAATAATTTCATACTCCCTTCATTCCGAAGGTGCATTGACCGATATTTTAAAAACCTCCGGCGGTTCTTCATTTAATCAAAAATCTGGATTCATTGAAATGTCGGGGCGCGAAGTTTTTAAACATGCCGTCGAAAAAATGACCAATTCAGTTTTAGAAACTTTAGAAAAAGTTAATTTAACAGTTGAAGATATTGATTTGCTAGTTCCTCATCAAGCCAATTTACGCATTTTAAATTCCGTTGCCACGCGATTAAAAATTCCACTCGAGAAAGTTATCATCACCGTTGAAAATCACGCCAATACTTCTGCGGCATCGATTCCACTCGCTTTAGATTTTGCTAATAAAAATCACAAAATTAAGAAAGGTGATTTGGTTGTTCTTGAAGCTTTGGGTGGCGGTCTTACTTGGGGATCAATCGCTTTAAGATGGTAAATTATTTAGCAATTAATTCTTAAAAAATGAGCGCCAATTTGGGTTTTATTTTTTAAAATTTTAATAAAGTTATTTCAAAAAATATTTTTTAAAGCATTAATTTTCTTCAGCTCGCTCTTCCGCTTAAAAACATCTTATATTAACATTTTAACTTCAACTCGAATCCACGAATAAGTTTATAAAATTAAATTGTTATAAAAGGCATAGCTTATCGTTGCGGAGCTTTACTTGAAGAAAAGCAACTTGTAAAGAATGAAAAGCAGGAGGCTTTAGGAGTTTCGTCTTTATTTCTGTGTGCCGGGAATAATGTATCTCTCATTTTTTTGTGAAATTCTTTTCTAGGCTGATCATCATTTGATAATTTTTTAGTATTGTACTCCATGGCGATCTTCATGATATCTTCAATTTCCTCTCTTAAATAGTCGCTAAATGAATCTGATTTTGAGGAAATGTCTTCTTTAATTTTTATTATGGAATCAAGGGTATTTTTAGTTAAGCCGTCCTTGAATTCTTTATATTCACCGTAGCCGGCTCCAGTTGGTTTTTGAGATGCCATATCAAAACCAAATTTCATAGTCGGATCTATTGCTTCTAAAATAAATCGGGCTGCCAAGGAAGTGCTTTTGAAAGTACAATTACCTCTTTTTTGAATTTTAGTTGGAATTGAATGAGTGGTTTTTTCATAATCAATATCCACTCCTTGAATTGCATTTTTTGTAAATTTTTCATAAAAATCTTCTATTGATTTATTTTCACTATTTTTCTCGATAAAATTTTTTACAAATTTTTCATAAGAATATTCAATGGGAGTAGTGAGTTTAAAAGTCGTTACGCCGTTAATATGAGTTGCGGAA
>CAMDCJ010000012.1 GCA_945890035.1 Rickettsia typhi | reverse complement strand
GGAACAACATTATTAATTAACGAAGATTGAATAAAATTTTGATTTTCCTGAAGAAAACTAAAGCCAAAAATACCAAGCGCATCTTTATCATTTTTTAATTTTTGAACTATTAAATTATCGTTCTCGCCGGCCTCAATAAAAATTCCATCCGATCTAATAATTTGACATTTTTTATGACGAATTTTTTCATCAGAATATTCTTTTATAAATGCAGAATTTTTGATACAAGCCTCAAGCATAACCAGTTCAACAAAGGCGTCGCGAGTTCCCGAGGTTGATGGCGGACCATAAATTGAAATTTTAATATTAGGTAAATTTTTATCAATTTCTTGCCAATTTTTATAAAAATTATTTACTAATTCATTATTTTTATTGGGAACTTTTTCTGATAAAGCTAAGAAGATTTGCGCTTTGGTTAAATTATATTTTTGTCCTTTCACCGAATTAGCTAGAACAATGCCATCATAACCAATTTTTATTTCACCAGCATTTACGCCATTTTGCGAACATTTTTCTTTCTCACTTTTTTTGATTTCTCGTGAAGCATTTACAAAATCTGGAAATTCATATCCGACTCCCGAACAAAATAGTTTGAAGCCTCCGCCCGTGCCAGTTGATTCTACTATTGGTGTTTTAAATTTGGTATTTTTTCCGAAGGTTTCGGAAATAGTCGCCACAAAAGGATAAACCGTTGAAGAGCCAACGATTTGAATATAAGAACGAGGCGAAGATTTAAATAAATTATTTAAAGAATTCGCGCCGAACGCCCAGTTTGGCAACAAAAATAGTAAAAAAAATATTTTTAACACAACCGCTCAAATTTAGATTAAAGAGTTTGATAATGAATAACGGTCTTGTTAAAAAGCACTTAAAATAAGTACTTAAAATTCTACGGTCATTTTTCTTATTTAAAAAAAAATGTCAAGACGAAGATTTAGTAATTTTATTTTTAATTGCGTAATTGCAGTAAAAAGCGGTTGATTCAAAAGAATTTTATTTTTATTGTTTTATAAATAATAAATTAAATTTTCAAATTTCAAAAAATGCTCCAATCACACCGCGAAAAAACAACAATATTTAGCCCTCTGATCAAAGTTTTTTTATCAATATTATTTTACGTTCTTTTCGCACAAAATTCTTTCGCTCAAGAAAAAATAACCGTCTCTGGCAATGAAAGAGTTGAGGAGTCAACGATAGTTCAATATTTTGAAAATTTTAAAATTGATAAAAATATACAAAAAAATATCGAAATTATTAAAAAAAATCTTTTGGAAACGGAGCTTTTTTCATCGGTTAAAATATTTCAAAAAAATAAAATTATCGTCGTTGAAGTTATTGAAAATCCAATAATTTACGAAACAAAATTTATTGGAAATAAAAAAATCGATGAAGAGGTTTTGATTTCCGAAATTAATCTGAAAAAACGCGGAGTTTTTTCAAGGTCGCGACTTGAAGGCGACATAAAGCGCATCAATGAAATTTATGTAAAAAGCGGAAGATTTTTAACACAAATAGAGCCAAAAATTATTCCGAAAGATAAAAATCGCATTGAGTTAATTTATGAAATTAACGAAGGTCCGAAAGCGAATATCGGCGAAATTTATTTTATTGGTAATAAGGAATTCTCGGATCGCGAATTAAGCGAACAAATTTCTACAAAAAAATCTGTGTGGTGGAAATTCTTATCTTCTAGCGATATTTACGATTCAGATCGCATTGAATTTGACAAAGAAATCTTGCGTAAATTTTACAATAACAGCGGTTTTGCAGATTTCACATCCATCTCAGCACTCGCTCAAATCAATCGCAATAAAGATAATTTTTTTATTACATTTCTTGTTGAGGAGGGCATTAAATACAAGATTGGTGAAATAATAATCGATAATCGTCTCGAAAAATTTGATCCCGAAATTTTATATAAAAATATTTTGTTCAAAACTGGACAAATTTATAATGCCGAATCGATTGAAAATACTGTAGATAAGATGGTTGAAATCATGTCAGAAAAATCTTATGCTTTCGCAAATATCGAGCCAATTTTAAAGCGCGACCGCGATAAAAAAACTATCGATATTGAATTTATAATCAACGAAACTCCAAGAATTTTTATAGATCAAATAAAAATCTTTGGCAATACTCGAACTATTGATGAAGTAATCCGTCGTGAACTTAGAATAAGAGAGGGAGATCCTTATAATGTTAATAAAATAAATCGCTCCAAACAGCGCATCGAAAATTTAGGTTTTTTTGAAAAAGTAGAATTTGAAACCAAGAGAATCGGTGATACTGATCGGGTTGATTTGGAAATTACCGTCAAAGAAAAAAGAACGGGAGAGCTCAGCCTTGGCATAGGCTATTCAACCAGAGATAGTGGCAATATTAACGCCGGTATTCGTGAAAATAATTTATTTGGAACTGGACGAAAATTGGGGTTGAACGCACAAAAATCATATACCCAATTAAGTGCTGATTTAAGCTATACAAAACCTTATTTTTTAGGAAGATCCCTTGACGCCGGATTCGAAGTGTTTCAATTAAATTCTGCCAAAAGAAATTTTAGAGCTTTTGACTCCAATAATTCCGGGATCAAGCTCAACGCCAGCTATAGTATTTTTGAATTTTTAGATCATTTTATTTCTTATTCTTACAACAATCAAAAAATTGGCAACATAACTAATGGCGCGTCCTTCGCAACTCAATCTTTGCAAGGGAATTACGTCTATTCGGCGGTTGAACAAACAATAACTTTTGACAAAACCAATAATCGCATCAATCCACAAAAAGGATATTTTTTATCAATTTCACAATCCTACACGGGAATTGGTGGTAATGTTAAAAATTTAAAACACGAAGGTCGCGCCGGCTATTTTATTCCAACTTTTAACAATGATTTTATATTAAAATTTTTAGCGCGAGGCGCTGTTATAGATGGCATTGGTGAAGATATTAGAATTCAAAATAATTTCTACGTTGGAGGCAATAATTTTAGAGGATTTCAATATTATGGAATTGGCCCCAGAGCAAAGCCAAACGCTACTAACTATAATGTCGCCGACCCCTTGGGTGGAAAAATTTATTATATAGGAACCGCTGAATTTACTTTCCCGCTTGGGCTTCCTAGAGAATTGGGGGTAACTGGGGCTTTATTTTCCGATAATGGAGTTTTGAAATCAGTCGATAGCTCGATAAAAAAAGAATCCGATGTTAATGACACGGGAAATCTTCGCTCTTCAGTTGGCGTAAGTATTTCTTGGGCATCGCCAGTTGGTCCAATTCGCTTAGATTTTGCAAAAATTCTTCGCAAAGAATCATATGATAAAAGTCAAACATTTAACTTCAATTTGGGCACAAGTTTTTAAAATAAATTTATGTTGATTTATCAACTTAATCTTGCAAAAATCAACAACAACATTTTCGAAAATGTTTTGAGTTTAACCGCATATTAAATAACATCAAAAATGATCCGCATTTTCAAATTACCAGAATATTCGCAAATCAAGATTTCTTCTTTGCAAGAGTTGCCTAATTTAAGCGATATTAGAAACGATATTTCGTGGGTTGATTTACAAGACCCAACAGTTTCTCAAATTAAAGAAATTGAAGATTTTTTTGGAATAACATTTCCGACGCGTCAACAGCAAGAAGAGATTGAAACATCATCGCGTTATCTCGAAAATTCTGGAATCATTAAAATTAACTCGACTTTCGTCAACATCGTTCCGCATACCAGCAATCTCGAAGAACATGAAATGTCTTTTATTTTAACCGAAAAAATTCTTTTTACTTTGCGCTTTTTTGATAGCAGAGTTATTTCCGAAACGGTTAAGAAAATCAAGCAATATCCAATGATTTTTGCCAATGCTTCAAAAATTTTCGTTGCCATTCTCGAAGCAAGAACAGACTTTGATGCGGACCTAATGGAATCCGTTTCCAAATATGTTGCAGAGATTAGTAAAAAAATAAATTATGATAACAAACTTGATGAAAAACTTTTGTTAAAAATAAATGAGAATCAGGATCTAACAATGTCTTTGAGAGAAGCGCTTTTTGATAAACAAAGGGTTTTGTCGTCTCTTTTACGCAATGAAGATTTAATGGTTGATAGCTACAATCGCTTGAGAATTATCATCAAAGATATTAATTCTTTAATCGAACATGCCAATTTTAATTTTACTCGACTCGAATATTTACAAAATAGTTTTTTAGGCTTATTAAATATTGAACAAAACAAGGTTATAAAGACATTTACGGTGGTTTCTTTGGTTTTTATGCCCCCAACTCTTATTGCTAGCATTTATGGCATGAATTTTCACTTAATGCCCGAATTAAGTTCAGAATATGGTTATCCGGTCGCACTTTGTCTGATGTTTATTTCTTCAATTATTCCTTTGGCAATTTTTAAACGCAAAAAATGGCTTTAAAGACACCAAGATGTCTTTAAAAATTAACATTTTAAGAGCGCGTTTTTAAGAGTGAAAATTGTTTAGAAGTCTTAAAAGTTTTTGCATATCTTCCTTGGAATCATTAATCAAATCTGTGATTTTCTTTTTGACTTGCGGATTCATCGATAACAGCTTTATATTCTCATAATCGCGCATTAAAAAATCTGGATTAATTTCCTGAGAATCCAATGAATTGCTTGTTTTAAAATCTTTTTCGCTAATATTTTTTAATTGCCCAGGGAGACTAGGGGGACTTTGAATTTCTATCTGAACATCATCTTCCAAAAAATCATCAATGGAAATTTTTTTATCAGAATCTTGGACGGTATTTTTTTTAAATAAATCGCTAATCATATTGATAACTTTTATTGTAAGTTTTAATCAAAAAATTTAATAATTTTTTAAATTAAGCTTTGTATTTATTGCTTGAAGCATGCCTTATCAATACTGAAGAAATCGCAGTTAAAGGCACTGAAAATAAAATTCCTAAAATTCCGAATATTGAGCCAAAAAAGAAAATACCAAAAATCATCCACAGCGGATGGAGATTAACTTTTTTGCCAATTAAATTTGGAACTAAAAAATTAGACTCAATAACTTGACCGATAAGATAAACGATTAAAACCAAACCTACATCATAAAAGCTTAAGCCCCATTGAAAAATTGCGATTATAAGCGCCGTCACAATCCCAATTCCATATCCAACATAAGGCACAAAAGCCAATATTCCCGTAAGAACTCCAATAAAAATACCATGATTTAAACCTAGGAATCCTAATAAAACTCCGTAATAAATGGCCAAAATTAAACAAACATTCAATTGTCCGCGAATGAATCCAGATAAGGATTTATCGATTGACGAAAAAATATTTTTAACTTGATTAGAATATTTTTCTGGAATTATGGAATCAATTTTATCCAAGATTAAATGCCAATCTTTTAGCAAATAAAAAATCAAAACTGGCATAATAAAAATTATCGACAAAATATTGATGAAAAACGTTGTTGAATTCACAACATTTGTAATAACTTTACCAACTCCTCCGCCCTCTATAAAAAATTCATTATTTCTAATTAAATCAAAAAAATCATGCTCGATTTCAACATTAAGCCTTGAAAAAAAAGCGACGATATTTGGATAAAAATTACTAGAAAAATATTCCAAATAACCAGGCATTGACTCAACCAAAACGATGGCTTGAGTATATAATAAAGGAATTATTATCGCACAAAAAACAATGAAGAGCATTAGAAAAATACCAACAATCGTTGAAACCGCAACTACCCTTGGGCATTTAAATTTTTTAGTAGAAAAATTTACCGCGGGATTTAATAAATAAGATATCGCTATCGATAAAATAAATGGAGTTACAAAAAGGCGAATCTTGTACATAAGCAAAGCTAGAACAACAAGAAAAAATATCAGGAATAAAAATTTATCTTTGGTTTTCATTGTGAGATTGCATTGATTTCATAAAAGCCTTGAGCTTGTTTAGCAATCTTAATTCCAGCGCTTTCACAAGCTTCTTCAATCGAAACATTTGGATTAATATAATTAACGCTAAACCTAACTTCATCACGAGAAATTGAATTTACCAACATATCGTGAGAAATATTAGCATTTTCAAGAAGTTTTTTAACATTTAGCCAATCCTCCAAGACCTTAACTTTTACATGAACTTGAATTGTATTTTTATTAAGAATATTGTCGCTTCCAATTGAATTATTTTTAAGATAATCAAGAGTTTTCTCGGCAACTTTGATAATCAAATCATTATAAGATAAACGATCGACATTTATAAAACTTAGGCGGAATTGCTTTTTAAGAAGTTTACGCAAATAAATCACATCGACCAAAACCTTATTTTCAATTTCATCGAAATTAAAAAATAAAATATAAGAGGCTTCAGAATTATTGGTGTTTGTAATTTTTTCAAGATTTAAAAAACTTATATTTTTAACATTTTGGCCATTCACCGTCGCAACATTTTCAATATTTGCCTCAGGAATCGCAAAAGTTTTTTCTAAAGAATTCTTGGAGATTACTCTTTCAAGCATAACTCTCCAATCATTCTCCGGCTCCCACACCAAAGATCTGCGTTTTGCTACTTTCACGGGAATTATAACAAATCTTTCTGCGTATTTTTCGGATTTATTATTTTCAACAACTTCTTTAGTTTCAGATTTTGTTGATAAAATATGTTCAACAAAATCCTTGGCAAAAATTATATTAAAAGTTGCCGAATAAGAATTTCCAGAAATTTTCTCATCAACAATCTGTTCGGAGCGAACCATGTCTGATATTTCGCTATCCGTGATGGTGTCTGATATTGAAATTGGAAGTTTGAGACGCATTACCAAAACCATAAAAGCATCTCTTCTGGCGTTTGCAATTGCAATATTTTTTGCATCATTCTGTTTTTTCGCAACAGCCTTAGATCTAATTGATTCAATCAGATATACGTTCGATTTAGAATCCTGCGCTATAACCGAATTAAAACTAAAAAATGTTAAGATGATTGTGGTAATAATAAATTTTAGCATGCAAAACAAAATTTTATTTTTAAAATATTTGTTTCAAAAATATTTGTTTAAATTATTTTTAGCAATCAAAGATTTATTATTATTATCAATTTTTACAAAATATTTTAAAAATGTCTTCAAATTACAAAAAATCAGGTGTTGATATCGACGCAGGAAATGAATTGATTCACAAAATAAAACCATTCGCTAAAGCAACTTCAAGGCTTGGAGCTGATTCTGACTTGGGGGGATTTGGAGCACTTTTCGATTTAAAAAAATGCAATTTCCGTGACCCAGTTTTAGTCTCATCGACTGATGGCGTAGGCACGAAACTGCGAGTTGCGATTGAAACCGAAATTCATAATTCAATCGGAATTGATTTGGTTGCCATGTCGGTTAATGACTTGATAGTGCAGGGCGCGGAACCACTTTTCTTTCTCGATTATTTTGCTTGTTCAAAACTTGAAATTGAAACTGCAACTCAAGTAATTAAGGGAATTGCCGATGGCTGTAAGCTTGCGGGTTGTGCATTAATTGGTGGAGAAACCGCCGAAATGCCCGGAATGTATCATAACGGCGATTATGATTTAGCAGGTTTTGCCGTTGGCGCCGTTGAAAGAACTGAAATCTTACCGAGGACAACTTCTAAGGGCGATGTTTTGCTTGGCATTTCCTCAAGTGGCTTGCACTCAAATGGATATTCACTTGCGCGCTATATATTACAACAAAATTCTTTAAGTTTTTCCAATAAATTTGATGACAAAAAAACTCTTGGTGAAGAATTATTAACGCCAACTAAAATTTATGTAAAATCTTGTTTATCGGCAATTAAAACTTCAAAAGTAAAAGCCTTGGCTCACATAACCGGAGGTGGTTTAATTGAAAATTTACCACGAGTTTTATCACCAAATGTTGAAGCAAAAATTGATTATAATTCTTGGCAAAAACCTGAAATTTTTAACTTCTTACAAAAGCTCGGAAAGGTTGAGGATCAAGAGATGTATCGCACTTTTAATTGCGGAATTGGCATGGTTTTGGTAGTTGATAAAAATGATACTTTAGAAATAAAAACTATTTTGGAAAAGCATCATGAAACGGTTTATATTATTGGAGAATTAGCATGATTGATCGTTCAATTTCTATTCATTTACAAGACTTCCCCGATGTTGATTTTATTGATTCTGAAGCTCAATTAATCAACGATATGGATTTAGTGCGCTCAATTTGCTCGACCGCTTTAGCGATTCGCGATAATAAAAATTTACGAGTGCGTTTACCACTCCAATGCCTTACAATCATTGGCAAAGACGCTCAGAGAATTTTACCTTTTAGCGAAATTATTGCCGAGGAAGTTAATATAAAAGAAATTAAAATTGTTGAAGAAATTTCGCAATTTGCCGAAAATAAATTACAAATTAATTTTAAAAAAATTGGTGCCAAATTTGGCTCAAAAATTAAAGAAATCACCAATGCAATTAAAGAAGGAAATTGGCAAAAAATTGACGACCGAACCATTCAAATTGCTGGTGTAGAATTAGTTGATGATGATTTTGAATTAAAATTAACTACTAAAAATATCGATGAAAAAAAATCGGCAATTTTGCCTTTACCAAGCAACGATTATTTAGTTTTATTAACGATTGAAATTACCAAAGAGCTTGAAGATGAAGGCATCGCTCGTGATATTGTGCGCGCCATTCAACAAAATCGCAAAGACGCTAATCTTGAAATTACCAACCATATTAATGTTGAAATTTTTTCCTCAAATCCGCGTATTCTCGAAGTGGCTCAAGCTTTTGATACTTACATAAAACATCAAGTTTTGGCAGAAAATATTAAAATTTTACAACAAAAAATTGTTAATTCGGAAGCAAAAATTTTTACCAATCAACTTGATGATGGCGATTTAGAAGTTGCGCTAAAAATTTGTTAAAACTCGCGATTAGCAAGTTCTAAATGTTGCGGGGTGCCAACGTGAAAATAATCGCCCCTCAATTCAACACCCTCGATTCTGTCTAAAATATTAGCAGAATTTACAGCAGATTTATAAAATTTTGAAATCGAAAAACATTTATCGTGATTGCCGAGCAAGACCTTTGGATTAAGGACCTGTAAGCCAACATAAACATGACTCATCGATATTATTTGATTATTTTCTGCTTTTTTTCTATGCAATTCTTTACCAATTAAATCAAAATCTCCCCTACATTGCGGATTGCCGTCATAACCCCAATAATCTTCAACTTTTTTTAATCCGAGCAAAAAATCATGCGCGGAAATATCAAAATTATCGATTAAAAAATTTAAATCTGAAAAATTATTTTTATTGCGCCACAAAACATCGCCATTTAAAGTTAGAAGAGGCTTATCGATGTCAATTTTATCAAGAGCGTAAATTAGACCACCACCAGTTTCAATCTTATCTAATTCGCGTGAAATTATGATTTTTGGATTATTCAAAGAACGAATGTGTTTTTCAATTTCATCGGCGAGATAATAAGCATTGATAATAATTTTTTCTAGAGAAGAAACTTCTTGTAATTTTTCCAAAATATAATCGAGGATTTTTTTATTTTTAACTTCCAAAAGTGGCTTAGGAGTTGATTCGGTAAGCGGACGCATTCTTTCGCCTTGACCTGCACAAAAAATAAAAGCTTGAGTAATTTTGGTCATATTTTAATTATGTTGTTAAAGGAAATGCTTGTGTTGCGGTTGCCCCACCTTCAATTTGATAAGTTAGAACTCCGCCCGATTGCGCACTCCACAATCTTTTATAATAACCATTGAGGTTAAGAAGATCTTCGTGGCAACCGTCTTCGACTATTTTTCCATTGGAAAAAACCAAAATTCTATCCATCATTTGTAAAGTCGAAAGTCGATGCGCAATTACTAAAGTTGTTTTATTTTCCATCAAGCTTTTTAAGCTTTCTTGAATCATATTCTCATTAACTGAATCAAGCTGGCTCGTCGCTTCATCAAGAATCAAAATCGGCGCATTTTTGAAAAAGGCTCGCGCAATGGCAATTCGTTGACGCTGACCGCCCGAAAGTTTAATTCCACGCTCACCGACTTGAGAATAATAACCCTCGGGCATATCTGCGATGAACTTATGCGCCGAAGCCTTTTGCGCCGAATTCATAACTTTTTGCAAAAGCTCTTCTTTGCTAAATTGCTCTTTATTTCCGTAAGAAATATTTTCGATTAAATTGCGATGAAATAAAATTGCTTCTTGCGGAATCACGCCAATTGCATCATGAAGCGAATCTTGTGAAACCTTAGAAATATCTTGATTATCAATTAAAATTTTTCCTTCTTGAACATCATAAAAACGCAATAATAAATTTACAAAAGTTGATTTTCCGCTACCAGAGCGCCCAACCAAACCAACTTTTTCGCCTGCTTTTATTTTAACCGATTTATCGCTAAAAAGCGGACTTCCTTCACTATAGGAAAATTTGACTTTTTCAAAAATTATCTGCCCTTTAGAAACCTCGAGTTTTTCTTTACAATCCTTAACCTCGCGCACCTTGTCAATAACATCGAGCGCTTCTTTTATAACACTAAATTCTTCAAGAAAATTACGAATTTGTTTCATGGCATCTTGAATAATATTGTGCAAAAAATTATTGATTCCAAAAATTAAAATAAAATCACCAACCGTTACTTTTTTATGAGCATAAAGCCACACTAAAAAAGCAAAGCAAGCTATAAAATAAAATGAGGAAACCAACCCCAAAAGCGTATAATATTTATTTAAGTAAATGCCTCTTTGCGAATAAAGTGTGGCGTATTTTTTTTGAAATTTATCAACACGATTAAGCTCAAATTTTGCACTTGAAAATAATTTAATATTTTGAATATTGGCAAAAATATCAACGATATTTCCCATGATACGACTTTGCTGATTGGCAACATTCATCGAAATGCGATTAGTGTGAAGAGCTGAATGATAAGCGATCGGAATTATAATCGCCACCCAAGCAATTAATCCGATGGCAAAAATATAATTAATTGTACTTAGCGTAAAAAAAGCGAATAAAACCGCGAGCATTCCGCCGACAAAATTATATAAAAATATTTCAATAATTTTTGGTGAAGAATTAAATAAATCTCGAACTTTATTTACCAAAGATCCGGAAAAATTATTTTGAAAAAAATGATGCGATTGGCTTAAAAGTTTTTGAATTGAATCGTGAGTAATTTGATGGCGCAATTTTGGCAAAAACATCGTCCAAGCATAATCTGAAATTCTCAAAACTATACTTGGTAGAACTATCAAAAAAGCCAGAAGCATCATGATATCAATGGTTTCTTGAATAACCAAACTATGTTCAGTTGCGATAATTTTGTTTAATAAAATTTTCGATACTAGCGGAACAAAAGAAACGTTTATTGAGATAAGAATTATTACAATAAAGTGCAAAAATAAGTAGAATTTAAAAGGCTTTATTGATCGAATAATAAAGGAAAAAACCTTTTTACTGTTGGACATTAAATTAAAATAGGATTTGAGAGTTTTAAAATATTTTATAAAGAATATAATTTCTTATAAATTATATCAATGTTGATACTATATAAATTTACTATTTTTTATATAAAGTCAAGACCAATATCGACTATTTTTGCAGAATTTGTAAGTGAACCAATTGAAATAAAATCAATATCAAAATTACGATAATTTTGAATGTTTTCTAAATTTATTCCGCCAGAAATCTCAATTAATATATTTTTAGAAAATTTGCGAATTTCCTCGATAGATTTTTGCAATTCTTGGAGATTCATATTGTCGAGCATTATAATATTGGGATTAAATTTTAGACACGCAACAACTTGCGAATAATTGTCGCACTCGATCTCGATTTTTAAATTATTTTTATTATCAGAAACTTTTTCTAAAGCCTTGGCAACGCCTCCGCAAGCACTGATATGATTGTCTTTAATTAAAATTAAATCCGCCAAACTAAATCGATGATTTTCTCCACCGCCACATTTCACAGCGTATTTTTGAAGTTCGCGCAGATTTGGCAAAGTTTTTCTTGTATCGAGAATTTTTATTTTTGAATTATTTAACTTTTCGACATGTTTTTTTGTTGAAGTTGCAATGGCACTTAAATGTTGAATTAAATTCAAAATCGTTCTTTCGGCTGATAAAATAATTTTAACATCTCCAACTCCAGAAACAATTGATTCACTGGGTTTAACGAGGTCTCCATCTTCAAAAAAATAATTTAAATCTAAGGTAGAATTTTGAAATTTTGATGAATTTTTGAGTTGTAAAAAAACCTCTTCGATAACTTTTTTTCCACAAAAAATTAACTCCTCGCGCGCGTTAATGGCAAAATTACAATTAATATTTTTTTCAATTGTTAAATCGGATGTTATGTCGTTAAAAGCTTCGTCCTCTAGGAGAGTCAATTCTATAATTTGCGGTAAAGTTTTAAGAATTTTTGAAGAATTTTTTAGCATTCACTTGGATTAAAATTTTGTTTTTTCAATTTTGACAAACGATTACTTATAAAATGACGCATAAAATTCATTTCTTCGACAGAAATTTGTCTTTTACCGCTTTCGCTTTCATCCATTAACTTTTTAATAACATTGAAAGCCATGCATCCATCGCCCTTCTTTTCGCTAATATAGGCACTCATTTGCTTGGTCCAAAGTGGCGCTTCTTTAGCTTCATTTTGTGCTAATTTTTGCGCGAAATACAAAGCCTTATCGAGATCTTGCAAATCTTTTTTGGCAATAATAGTTGCCTGAAACAGCCACCACCAATTCTTATCAATATCTCTCGAAGAATGCTCATCAAGATATTTTAAAACATAATTTGTATGTTCTGGATTTGATGATTGTGAATAATAATAACTTGCCAAGGATGGCACCATTCGCGATTCAGAATTTAATTTATCCAAAACCGTCATCCAATCATAAACTCTTGAATAATCATATTTTTTTAAACTCACAAAACCAGCAAAAATATCGCCAGCATTTTGTAAACGCAATGTTAAAACTCGAAACAGAAATTCCTCATCTCCAAAAGATGCGCCTTTAACGAAATGCTTTGAGGGGGCAGGCGGAATGATTTCATAATTCACGCGATATTTTTCAGCAATTTTCCAAAAAAATATTTGAAAAATAAAAACCAAAACAAATAGCCAAAAGAAAATTTTATGAGAGTAAATATAAAAAAATAATCTAAAATTTTTCACAAAGAGCCCGACAAAATCTAAAATTGTTTTTTCTTAAAATCATGAAACGCCATGAAAATCATCAATGGCAAATATATTATTGATTGGAAAAAAATAATTAGCAAAACAACATTATCTTTTACTCCGTAAATACCCCACGAACTTTGAGCGAATAAATCGAGTCGTGGAAATAATATTGATAAAATTTTTAAAGCACTCGCTAATCCGCCCTGAGCAATTGAAGCGTAATCCTCAGGAACATCTATCGCCATCACAAACATTCCCATTAATCTAGAAATCGCATAAAATCCGAAAGAAGCCAAAATTGCCGAAAAGGAATTTTTTAAAATCAACGAACTTAATAAAGCGAAACTTATAACTATTAAATTTTCAGATAAAGTCGTTAAAAACCAAAAAAGAAGTCCGAGTTTGTTAATTGGAAAAACCAGATAAATTAAAGTGGTGATTGGCAAAAGAATTAAAAAATTTGCAATGAAAAAGCCCGCCAAATATGCAAGCACAAATTTCTCACGAGAAATAGATTTCGATAAAATAAATTCTATTTCTTTGTTTTCAAAAGCACGATTTAGATTAATGCATACGAACAAAATCATGCCGATCGATAAAATCGTTCTAGTTGTCGCCAATGAATAAACTATTGATGACTGATTTTGCTCAACAAGCATTGTGGTTCCAAGAAATATTGAAACCGCGAATGCCACGGCAATTGATATAAAAAGACCTAGATATAAACGATCCCTAAGGCCGTTTTTTAAAATATATTTAAGAATTGATTTCATTTTTTAAAAAAAGTTGCGACGATTAACATCATATTTTTCCTGCAACTCACGATCAACTTTATTAGCTCTGGTTCCGCTATTGACAATAGTTGCCTTAATAAATATTACGGTCTCACTAACATCGGATGATTTTTCCATAGATTTAAACAACCATCCAAAAATTGGAATTCTTCTTAAAAAAGGAACGCCACCCTCATTGCCTGAAGCGGTATCTTTCATTAATCCACCTAAGATTATAACATTTCCAGAGGCAATTTTTACCGAGGTAGTTATTTCTCGCGTTGTTATGACTGGAACAGAGTTAGCGTAACTAAATTGCGCTGTGTTGGCAGTTGCGGGATCTTTTACATCGCCAGTTTTTTGAGTAATTTTTGGAGAAATATTCATGGTTATTTCGCCAGTTTTTAAATTAATTGATGGCGTAATTTCAATTTGAACTCCGACATTTTCTTCTTGCTTAGTTGAGGTTACTGTCGTTGCAACAGTTGAAGCTGCAGTTCCTGTGGTTGTTCCTTGAGCACTTTGTTGTGCCTCAACTTTAAAATAAATTAATTTTTCAGCAAAATTTAATGAGGCTTTTTGATTATTCATAGCATGGATTCTAGGGCTAGAGATAGCTTTCGTTGAGCCAAATTTTGACATGGCATCAACCGCGACATTAATGTCTCCACCAAAAATTTTCAAAGCTGGATTTGAAGCAGTTATCATTGAAGCATAGTTGGTATCAGCATCGGGAGAGCCAAGTTTAAACATATCTTGCGACCAATCAATTCCGGCTCTAAATTTCTCCGTCAAAGAAACCTCAACAACCTTAGCCTCAATTAAAACTTGCATCGAGGATTGCTTACTAACATCTTCTAAATATCTTTCGATGGCTGAATGTTGTTTATCTGTAGCGTAAATAGTAAGCATCCCCGCGGTTTTATTGGGAGTTATGCTTGAACTTGAAGTCGCAGAACCCTCACTTTCGTTTGAAGCTTTTTCCGAACTAAAAATATTTTCGATGTTAGTTTGAACATCGTCCCAAAGAGGCGAATTATCAAGGTAATCAACAAAATAATTCTTCATAAAAGGCTTGTCCGTTTCAAAATACAAAACTTTATTTTTATACGAATAACGAAGATTCCCTTGGGATGCAATCCGATCGATAATTTCTTTAAATGGACGATTTTTGGCGTTAATAATTACTCCACCAGAAATTTTTGGATCGACATCAACATCGATTTCAGCAATCCTTCCAAGCTCAATCAACACATCGCGAAGCGGAACTTGTTCAGTCACATAAAAAGAAATAATTTTTTCGCCACCAATTTTTGGAATAGGCGGAGCTATGATTCTTTTGTTTAGACGCGGAATTGGAATGTCTGATTTAATCGCTTCTTCTTTAGTTTTTTTTTGCTGATTTTTTGATTTTATAACGGAATCTTTGATGTCTTGTTCGGTCATGCCGATATTGTCGAAAGTCGGATCTAGTCTTCCTTGCGAGCACGAAAAATCACAAAAAATTAGTGAAAATAAAAAACTGTACTTGATGATTTTTGTGTAAGCCTTCACCTAAATTTTAATTTTGATTATTAATTTGCAAATTTATTTTATTTTCGATAAGTTATTTTAAATTTTTTTTTTAGCAAATAAATTTACGAAAAACAAAGTTATTTTTTTAAAATTTCTCAAAAAAAAATATTTTTTATTTTGTAACCAAATTCAAAAATTTCAAAAAATGCTCAAAGAACAAGATAAAATTTTTACAAATTTATACGGCTTTCACTCCAGCAATTTAGAGGGCGCAAAATCAAGAGGCGATTGGTCACAAACCAAAAAGTTTATTGACAATGGAAGCGAATGGATAATTGACCAAGTTAAAAATTCTGGATTAAGAGGTAGAGGTGGAGCAGGCTTCCCAACTGGTACCAAGTGGTCTTTTGTTCCTAAAAAATCTGATCCAAAAATTGGCAAACCACATTATTTAGTTATCAATGCCGATGAATCCGAACCAGGAACTTGCAAAGATCGCGACATTTTACGCAACGAACCTCATAAATTAATTGAGGGCTGTTTAATTGCTTCAAAAGCAATCAATGCCAACACTTGCTACATATACATTCGTGGCGAATATTATAACGAAGCTGTGGCTTTACAAAAAGCCATTGATGAAGCTTATGATGCTAATTTAATTGGCAAAAATGCTTGTGGCACCGATTGGGATTTAGATGTGTTTATTCATCGTGGTGCCGGCGCTTATATTTGTGGCGAAGAAACTGCTCTTTTAGAAAGCCTAGAAGGCAACAAAGGTCAACCGCGACTTAAGCCACCATTTCCAGCTTTAATTGGTTTGTATGGATGCCCAACGGTCGTTAATAATGTTGAATCGATTGCGGTTATTCCTGAAATTTTGCGTCGCGGAGCACAGTGGTTTGCATCAATTGGTCGCGAGAAAAATACCGGGACTAAAATTTTTTGCATTTCTGGACATGTCAATAAACCTTGCAATGTCGAAGAAGAAATGGGAATTCCCCTCAAAGAATTAATTGAAAAACATGCTGGCGGAGTTATCGGCGGATGGGATAATCTATTAGCCATAATTCCAGGAGGATCTTCCGTTCCATTAATAAAAAAAGAAGTTTGCGATACGGTTTTAATGGATTTTGATTCACTAAAAGCTGTCGGAACCGCACTCGGCACGGCGGGAATTATTGTTATGAACAAATCCATCGACATCATTGACGCCATCGCTCGACTCTCACATTTTTACAAACATGAATCTTGCGGACAATGCACGCCTTGTCGCGAAGGTACGGGCTGGATGATGCGCATCATGGATCGCATGGTTCGCGGTGATGCCAAAGTTGCAGAAATTGATCAACTTTATAATTTAAGTAAACAAATTGAAGGTCATACAATCTGCGCTTTAGGTGACGCCGCAGCGTGGCCAGTTCAAGGTTTAATAAAAAATTTCCGCGACGAAATGGTTAAAAGAATCGAAGATAAAATATAACTTATATTCATTAATTCATGGAAAAAATTGTCGCATTAATTACCGCTTGCGGAAGAGGAAATCGTTTTAATCGAGGCGAAGGAATTCCTAAACAATACCTTCCGCTCGCTGGAATACCAATGCTTCGGCACTCAATTTTAGCTTTTTTAAATCACCCTCAAGTTTCCGATGTTTTATGCGTAATTCATCCTGACGACATTGAGCTTTATGAGCAAGCCACAATTGGCTTAGATTTATTAAATCCAGTTTTTGGTGGCGACACCAGGCAGTCTTCGATTCGCATTGGACTTGGAGAATTAATTGATTATAAACCCAACAAAGTTTTAATTCACGACGGCGTTCGTCCTTTCGTTTCAAAAAGAATAATTAATGGAATTTTAGAAAAACTCGAAAGCCATCCCGCGGTCATTCCGGCAATTGCCGTTGAAGATACCATTAAAAAAATTGGCGATGGCAAAATTGAATGGACCCTAGAGCGAGAAAATCTTTGGCGCGCCCAAACTCCACAAGGATTTTTATATCAAGATATTTTAAATTCTCACATCGCTTTCAAAGACTTAAATTTTACCGATGATTCGGCTTTAAACGAATATGCCGGAATACCTGTTGCCATAGTTCCCGGCTCGCAAAATAATTTTAAAATTACCACCGAAGAAGATTATGATCGCGCTAAACACATGATTCCATTTTTAATTGATGATTATCGCGAAGAAACTCGATGCGGAATTGGCTTTGATGTTCACGGCTTTCGTAAAATTGAAAAGGACGAAGATAATTTTATTCGGATTTGTGGAGCAGAAATTGAATTTGATAAAAAAATTCTAGCCCACTCTGATGGCGACGTTGGTATTCACGCCTTAATTGACGCACTTCTGGGCGCTATCGGTCAAGGTGATATTGGCGAACATTTTCCACCAAGCGAACAAAAATGGAAAAATTGCGATTCGCGAGAAATGCTCAAAAAAGTTTATGAAATTATTCAAAAATTTAGTGCCACAATTTTAAATATTGATTTAACAATAATTTGCGAAAGACCAAAAATTCTGAAATATAAAAATAAAATGAAAGAAGAGCTTTCGGCAATTTTAGGAATTTCATCAAAAAGAATTAACATCAAAGCTACAACTACTGAAAAGCTTGGTTTCATCGGAAGAGAGGAGGGTATTGCTTGTCAGGCAATTGCTTCGGTTTTAATTTCTTCGAATAGATAGAAAAAGTTAAAATAAAAAATGTATTTTAATGGAATGTGACCCGGTTTAGAGATTAAAAATAGCTTTACTGATAATTTCTATTTAAAAATTTATCAGCTTTTTTTTGAACCAAGTTTAATCTTTCGGTTATTATTATTTTTTGTTGAGCGACACCTTCTTCATCTAAGTTGCGCTTGGCTTCAAAATAAAAATCATCGACCACAAAACATAATTTTGAAAATGGCAAAGGAATTTTAAATTTATCCCAACTTTTTTGAATAATTTTGAAATTTGATGACGAATAAGATACGGCGACAATCTTTGCCTTCGCAAGTCTCGCGATATTTATCAACTCACCGTTAACTTGTTGATTTGGACCCCTCGGACCGTCGGGGGTAATTCCCAAAGAGTAGCCTTTTTTTAAACCCTCAATTATTTTTCTCATATTTCCATAATCAATTCCGCGCGAAGATTTTCTGCCATGTTTTGTTGAACCTAAAATTGAAATCAATCCGAATTTTTCCATTAAACTACCAACGAATCTTCCATCACCATGCTTCGACGCCAAAGTCATAAATTCATAATCATTAGTTTTTTTCTTAACCTTCTGCGCAATGAACGGCATCATGATTAAACGATTATGCCAAAAAGCAAAAATGATTGACTCTTTGTTCTCTATCTCGCCATGAATTTTTTCAAAACCAATAAATTTTTTACTGCTCGTTTTGTAAACAATCAATAAGTAAAAATATATAGCGAAAATTATAATTTTTTTTGCAAAAAAACTGTAAGCTAATTTGCGTAGCAATAACTTAGAGAAAGATTTAACTTCCCACCACTCCACTTTTAATTTAAATTTTGATAAAAAAATTTTTATAAACATTTTATGAAGACTTGTTAATTGCAAATGTTTTGTTGAGACCCTGGACTTCCATAAGAACATCTTTGGCGATTGGCGCCGCGGCCATAGAACCACTCTTACCATGCTCAACAACGACCGAGATAGCATATTTTGGATCGTGAACTGGCGCATAGCCAATAAATATGGCGTGATTAGCATTATTTTCACTTTCGGCTTTGGTCATTTCTTTTTCTCGCTTAGAAATTACTTGCGAAGTTCCGGTTTTTCCAGCCATTTCGAATCCATGCGTTACGATCCTTTTTCCATAAGCCGTTCCACCTGGCTCGTTAACAACTTTTCGCATGCCCTCTTGTACTAATTTTAAGAAATTACGATTAACAATTGGCTCATTTTTTAAAGCATCAAATTGCTTAAAAATATTACTATTGCGCACCAAATAAGGCTTAATCGGCACACCGCCATTAGCAATTCTAGAGGCGACTACGGCAAGTTGTAAAGGCGTTGATAAAACATTGCCTTGACCAATTGCGGTATTTAAAGTATCGCCCTTAACCCACGGTTGATTAAAAACTTTTTGCTTCCATTCTTCAGAAGGAACCATTCCTGATTTAGCTCCATACAAACTAATATCAAATTTTTCTCCAAAGCCAAATCGCTTTGACATTTCTGTAAATTTTTCATGACCAATTTGATTAGCCAGAGTATAAAAATAAACGTTACAAGAATTCATTATAGCGCCTACTAAATCGAGGGATCCGTGCCCTTTTTCTTGCCAACAATGAAAAGTTCTTTTGCCCAATTGATATGAGCCATTACAAAAAACTCTATTCGAAGGATTGTACCCGCCTTCTAGAGCTGCAATAGCAACCATCAATTTGAATGTTGAACCTGGAGGGTAAAGCGCCGAAATCGGCTTATTATTCAATGGCTTTCTTGGATCTTCATTGAGTTGTTTCCAATAATCTTTAGAAATTCCTTCAACAAAATTATTGGTATCAAAAGCCGGAGATGAAACATAGCTAAGTATTTCTCCAGTTTTAACATCCATAACTACAACCGAAGCAACATCGTTTTTTATTCTTTCGGTAACAAATTTTTGTAATCCAAAATCTATAGTCAAATTAATTCTTGAACCTTCAATTGGCTGTTTGACGGAGAGGGTTCTAAGCGGAACTTCGTGAACATTAACTTCAACATATTTAACTCCATATTTACCTCTAAGCGCGGTATCGAAAGTTTTTTCAATGCCGGTTTTGCCAACTCTAAAATCTGGATGCATAAACAAATTTTGCTCACTTTCTTCAATTTCTTTTTCAGCTGGCAATGAAACGTAGCCCAAGAAATGCGCGGTTTCGTAAGGGTATGGATATTTTCTAATAATTCCACTTTCAATTGAAACTCCCGGAAGTTTATGAAAATTCGTTTCGATTCTTGCCAAATCATCCCAGCCAAGATTGTCAATTAACGAAATGACATTTTTTCTTTTGGCATTTTTTATTTTGGTATAAAAAATATTTTTTTCTTCATCGCTACTGCCAAGAATTGTAGAGATTTTTTCAATGGCCTCGGCAACATTTCTTTTTTTATCGAGATAAATTAGAAGGCGAAAATTACTTTCATTTCTAGTGAGCGGAAGGCCATATCTATCAAAAATAATTCCTCTACCCGATGGATTAATTACGGGCTTGATTCGATTACTATCGGATTGATTTTTATATTCATCATGTTTCCAAATTTGTAAATATCCAAGACGCAACACCAATACACTTGCAAGACAAGATTGAGCCATTCCGAGTATCATGGCTCTTCGGTTAAATATTTTATTTTTTCTAATATCTCGGAGCATTTTATTCTCCTAACAATTTTTTGCTTAGATAATCAAAAAACATGTGCATCAAAACATAAAAAAATGAGGATAAAATCAATTGGATGAAAAGCGCTCCAACCGAACTTGCCTTGCCATTTATAATAACAAAAATAATCCACTTTATAAATAAGAATAAAAAGCAAAAAGCTATAAATTGTTGCCAGACTTGCACAAAATTTTCTCGGGCAAGGGCGCGATTGTTAAACAGCATAAACAATTTTATCAGAATTATATAACACAAAGAGGTGAGGCCTAAAAGATTGCCATTTAAGGCGTCATTCCATATTCCAAGAATAAAAACAAACCACAAACCGAACCTTTCTTTAAAAATTGTAAAATAGAAAATCATCATCAAATCTAAGAGTGGCATAATTTTTGCGAAGCCGGTGATCTTGATGTTAGAAAGGTTGAGGATGGTCAAAAAAATTGCACAAAGATAAAGTAAAATAATTTTTGTGATAGATTTTTGTTCAAGCATGATAATAAAAAAACAGCATTTATTGTGATTATACCCTTATCAAATTTTATTCAAAATTATTTGTAAAAAATCAACTGCTTTTTTAATATTCTTGAAAAGAAAAATTTATAGACTCTAGGGCGCCAAAACTAGATTGCCCACACCTTTCTATAAGATTTTATTTAAAATATTTTTTTTATTGACGATTTTAAAACTAAAATTGATATAATATTTGGTACTTTATTTATTTATAAAAAGGATAGAAATGTTATTTTATAATTCTAGTCAAATAATTTACTAAAATTTCTTCTTTTTCTTTTTTTCCAATTACCTTCGTGATAAGCACTTGAAGCTAACAAAGGAATTACTGAAGTTGCTTCCGCAAAAACCATTTGTTCAAATGCAGTATCAACCTTACCCCAAGAACAGGCTTCTTTCAATGTTGAAGAAGAACAAGCTCCGTCTCTTTGGTCGGCAACGGTAATTTGAATAGCATATTTATGCATATCGACTTCTTTGCCTAAAATTTCTGCGCACACCACCGTATCTTGGACGAAATTTTTTGGCACACCGCCACCAATCATTAACAAACCTGTCGTGCCGGCCTCAATTTTAATTTCGGTAAGTTCGCGAAAATCACGAATTGAATCGATAGTAAGATGTGATTTTGGATTTTTAACTTGATGCAAAACCAAACCAAATCCAGCCGAAGAATCAGTAAAAGCTGGACAGAAAATTGGCACATTATTTTCGTAAGCCAATTGGATTAGCGATTCTTTTTTCTTAGCATTTTTTTGCAAATATTTACCCATTTCGGCAATAAATTCGCGAGAAGAATAAGGTTTAGCTTTTAACGAATTAGCGATTTCAAAAATTACATTATCGCAATTTTGTAAATCTTTTTCGTCGATGTAAGTGTCGTAAATTCTATCGATATAATTATCGCGCAAAAATTTATCATCGATAAATGGCGTACCTTGATAATGCTTGAATCCCAAAGCTTCAAAAAAATCCATATCAACAATGGAAGCGCCAGTTGCAACAATGGCGTCAACCATGTTATATTTTATCATGTCAGCATAAAGTTTCATGCATCCGCCAGCCGAAGTTGAGCCAGCCAAAGTTAAAATTGTCGAACAAGATTTATCCGCCAACATCATATTAAAAATTTCAGTGGCGCGAGCTAAGTCTCTCGAAGTAAAAGACATGTCGTCCATTTGTTTAATGATTGGACGGGCATCGAACGAAGTGATGTCGATGTGCTTAACTTGTCTTTTCAATAAATCTTTTTTAGCAATTTTTTTGGCTGTCATGATTTTTAGAATTAGGATTTAAATTTATTTGATAACTCTTGGGAAAAACCTAAATACATTGACTCTAAAGGCTCGTCCTTAACTTCGATTTGAATATTTTTATTAAAACCATTGAACTCAGTGCGAATACTTCTTGAATAAGCTCCAAGTTGTCCAATTTCAATATAATCGCCTTCGCCAATATTTTCTGGCAAATAAAATGGACCCTTCATGGTATCAAGAGAGTCACAGGTCGGACCATAAAATCCGAAGGCATCTTTTTGTGAAGAAAGCGCTGATTTTTTTGCAACACGAATAGCTTTCGTATGAAAAATAAATCCTGGGTAGCCCGCATCAAATAGGCCTCCATAAGTTCCATCATTGATGTAAAGCATATTATTTTTACGCCCTTCAACTCTAACCACCAAAGAACCAGCTTCAGCAACCAAAGCTCTTCCCGGCTCGCACCAAATTTTACAATCTTTTTTTAGATTTAATTGATTAATTGAATCAAAAATTTCATCAAAATAACTTTGTAGATTTGGCGGAGTCATGCCCGGATAAATTGATGGAAAACCACCACCAACATCAAGAACATCGAGGCTAACTTTGGCATTTTCAACCACCTCTTTTGTAATCATTATGGCATTTCTATATTCAACTGGGTCCATGCATTGAGAACCGACATGGAAGCAAATTCCGAGCCTTTTTGCCGAGGCGCGAACTTTTCTTAATAAGCCCACAGATTCAGAAGGTAGAATTCCAAATTTTCCAGATAAATCAATTGCAGAATGCGAATTTGGAATTGACAAACGCACATGCAAGCCTAGATCTTGCGGGTTATCAGTTGCATCTAAAATTTTATGTAACTCGTCGAAAGAATCTAACGAAAAATCTCTAATTCCAAAATCAAAATATGCTTCTTTGATTGATTCACGAGATTTAATTGGATGCATGAAATACATTTTAACTTTATCGCCAAAAAGCTCGTTTATAAGCTTAACCTCAACGATCGAAGCCACATCAAAATTATTAATTCCAGAATCAAATAGGTGCTTTAAAACTTGACGATCTGGATTACTTTTTACCGAATATAAAATCTCTGTTGGATTTTTTTGCGATTCAAATTTTTGTACAAAAAAATCAACCGCTTTTTTTATAATTGACGGACGAATGCAATAAACCGGAGTTGATGGTAAAGAGTTTTTAATAAAATCATTAACCGTGCTTAGGCTAGAACTACTGAGCTCTAGACGATTCGAATCGTTCGATTTTTTTATGGAATTCTTCTTTATCTTTGGAGATTTTTTATCCGCGGAATGCAAGTAGTGAATTTTTGAATTTGAAGAGGATCTTCGGTCGTATTCTTGTTCTGGTTCCATTTCTTTTTAAGGGTAAGAGTAATTAATAAAAAAACAAA
>CAMDCJ010000011.1 GCA_945890035.1 Rickettsia typhi | reverse complement strand
TAATCTGAGGTTTGTTCAAGATGTAATTTTTGTTTTTTAATCATAATTATTGTCAATTTAAGTTGATAAAATTAGCTAGCATTTAAAATAAGCTGACGCTTATTTTAAGCTAGCTCTTAAATTGACACGGAATTATGGACGCTCTCGCGCGTTTCGCAAATTACCCTATACTAAATCAACAAGCACAACAACATTATAATCAGTATCAAGTTCAAGCGAATTACCAAAGAGACCAATTAACTCATGCTCCTTATTCCCGCGCTCCTTTTGGTTATACGCCTATCTCTGTAAATCAATGCTATTTTAATTATCTAATAGGAGCAATAAAATCTCCGCAAGTTTTCAATGCAGGCGTCCAATCAAATCAACAGAGTTCAACTACTAATGCCTCTAGAAATTTTCAACCTGTTTCCATTTACCATAATCCTGTTTCTTATGGTCATCAAATTAAGCCTTCTTTTTCGCCAGGTTATAATCAAGGCTTTGTAGCGCAAAGAAAACCTATTCAACCTTATTATGCTAAACCTTATGCTCAACCTCATGCTCAACCTTATGCGCAAGATGGTATACAAAGTGTAGATTCTTTGGTTAGACAAGGTTATACGGTTGAAAATCTCAATAGAGTAAGTGATGTGGATAGCTTTGAAAAGAATACAAAAATTTATAATGCGAAAATTAAAAAATTAGAGTCATTGCGTAGAAATTTTGAAGAGATGCGTAAAGATCTTGATTTACAAGAAGCTAAAACGCCATCCCCCGATACTTTAACTTCTGCCCAACCTGATTTAAAGAGTAATCTTCAAAAATTACTTAAAAATCCTGATTATCTAGAAGTTATGCAAATGGCAGATTATTCAAGATCCCAGCTTTCAAGTGGCTTAGATACTCAAGAAAAAAAACCCTCAACCAATCCCTCTTCGAAAGAAGCGCAAGCTCTTCAAGAAAAACAATATAAAATGTTGTGTCAACAATTTTAAAATATTCCTAAATTTTATAACAGTGAACATTTTTTCTTAATCGGGTTTGATAAATTTTCTTGTTTAAAAATATAATTAAAGTTATGTTATTTTGTCCGACAGTTTTGTTGACTTATTTATTAAAAATTGAGATATATTTCTTATGATAACTGAAAAATCTTCAATAGTAAAAACATGCACAAGATGCATTTTAAACTCGCAAGTTCCGGGCATATCTTTTGATAATGATGGTGTCTGTAATTTTTGCCACGATTACGAAAAAGAAAAACAATATTTGGATCGTGACTATGTAGCGCTTGAGAAAAAAATGATTGCTACTTTGCGTGTTAGCAAAAAACACCCTTATGATTGCATGGTGCTTTATAGCGGTGGCAAAGATAGCACTTATATGCTTTATCGATTAGCTAATCATTACAAACTAAGAGTTCTTGCCTTCACCTTCGATAATCATTTTATACCACCAGAAACTTACGCTAATATCGACAGAGTTCTTAAAAAAATTAATGTCGATCACATCGTTTATAAACCATCGTGGAATTTGACCAAGACCATGTTCAATGCCAGTTTCGAAAATTCTGGACTCAAAGAAAGCTCAAAGGAATTAGCCTTTATGATTGGTCACGCATGCTGGCCGTGCTTTACTCAAATTGCTTTGCATTCAATCAGGCTCGCTGCAGAAAAAAATATTCCAAACATTGTGGTTGGAACAACTCCAGGACAGCTTCGACAAAAAAAATATGACATGAATTCAAAATTTGATGGGCTGACGGATGTCTACAAAAACATGATTATGCCAATGATTAATCTTCTTAAAGCGCTTGGTAAAAATGACGAAATAAACAGCTTTAATATTTCGCCGTGGAAGAAGTTAAAAATTATGAGAATGAATCTTGTGCCGTTCTTTGAATATAATAAATACAATGAAGCAGAGGTTTATGAAACGATCGAGAAAGAACTCGATTGGCGTAAAATGAAAAGTACTGATTCTTGTTCTACGAACTGTCAGTTAAATTCTCTTGGAATTGCAATTCACCAAAAGAAATATAATTTGCATCCTTATGTAATTCCTTTGGCGAGAGATGTAAGAGAAGGATTAATGACCAGAGAAGAAGCTTTGCAAGCTGTAAATAGTCCAGTTAATGATAAGTTAGTCGATCATATTGCTGAAAGCTTCGGACTTGATTTAAAAAGAATGTAATTTTGTGCTTGCGGAATGATTTTTATCATGTCGCCATTTTTTCCTGAAAATGGTCCAAGATTGAATTTATATTTATCCAAAAGCCTGTCCACCAAATCAATTTTTTCTACATCGGGAATTCCAATAACAAAATCTGCATCGATGCCTTCTTTCCAAGCAACATAACCCTCGGCGCAACAAGTGTAGCAATCACGAATAGTTGGCAATCTAAAAGGAAAATTCGTGTTAAATCCTTCTGGCCCGCGAGCAAAACATTCAATGTAAAGAGTATCGTTTCTTGAGCCTAATTCTGCTTCAAGACTTGCGGCACGAGGGTGCGAATCATCAATCCAAAATTTTGCTTTTTTCAAATCATTTTCAGTGAGATAAGGAACGCTATTATTGCTCACAAGAATTGCACCATCGAATTTTGGCAGAGTTGTAAAGGATTCAAAGCAATATATAGAAACCTTTAAATCTTTACGCTTAGTAATTTTTAACAATTCTTCAGCCTGTGTTTTTAACAAGGACATTTTATCGAAAAGATCAATCAGAATTATTTCTTGCGGAGGTGAGGAGTAAGCGATGAATTGACTAACTGCTTTTCCTAATCTTCCAGCGGCGCCAAAAATGGCAAGTTTAATTTTCTCGTAATCGCAACCAGTTTGATTAGAGGCATGAACCGCCCATTTTTTTAAAGTTGCAGCAGTTGCGGCATGTCCAGTTGTAATAAAAGGATTTGCCAATGGTCTCGGTAATTTTCCGTAGTTACAAACATATGGGGTTGAAGCGCCCAAGGCAACCATTCTGAGATTACATTGGTTTGCTAATTCTAAAGCTGGGAAAAATTGTTTTTCTCTGAATTCTCTAATTCCGCCAGAAGAGCCAATCCACATATCTATCGGAACTGGCATGGCGATATTTACTCCGATCATCTCATCGCCAACATACATTTTGGAAGCAACAAATGGTGGGGTATCCCATAGCTCTCTTTCAAAAGAAGGGCTTCTTTTTTTGATATTATCGTAGGCAAATGATAATGTTTTCCAGTCAGTTGAGTGAAATAAAAATCCCATTCCACCTTCTTTGGGTAAAAGCGATCTGATATGCTCAGGAGAGATATAATTTTTTAGTTTTAATTTCGACATTCTATTTAAAATCCTCGATCAAAATTTATTAGATGATAAGTTTTTAACCATCTACCATATTAGCATGAAGTAACCAAAAAACCTCGGATCTTCTTCATGCTTTTCTATAAAAAATTCCAATCGGCATTTTATTCAATTAGTCGATTTAACTTCTTTGCAAAATTATAAGCAAGTAAAACTCTTTTAGATCTTTTATAAGTTGTTCAAAATTGTCATAATGATATTTTTACGAGTTTTTTTGTCAAAAATATTTTGCTTAATTTAACATTTTTTATTGGAAATTTGTATTAGCATTTTTTAAAATCAGCCTATTCAAGTGAAATGTTATTTTGACAATTTTTTATTTTTTTTGCTAAAATAAAAAATTTCTTCTTGATAGTAGTATTCAAAACATCAAAAATAGTAAATGCACTCTATTATTTTCGTAAAAAAATTCAGCAATTAGTTTGATGGCAAAGATTTTAAAGCTAAGTGCCTAGATTAATAATTAAAAAAAATTAAAAAATTGAAATCCAAAATAAAACTCTATTTCAAAAAGGCTTTTGCCAAAGGCACGACCATTAATGAAGATAATGTAAAGTCGGCAGCAATCATTGGCTCTATAGGTCACCCGCTATTTGCGATTCTGCATTTGTATGTATTTCAAATGCCGTGGGATAGTATACCCCTAAAGATTTGCAGTGCTTTTATATGTTTGTTTCTTCTTACTAGAAATAAATGGCCATTAAAATTAAAGCCGTTATTTCCGTTTTATTGGCACTTCATGCTGATTTTCAATCTTCCATTTTTGATTACTTTAACCGCATTAAATAACTCTTTCATTAAGACCTGGTTTTTATGGGAATTAATTATGATCTTTATATTGATCATGTATGTGCCTAATTGGCTGATTTTTTTATTTGATTTGGGTATAGGATTTTTATCGGCATTATTTTTACACAGCTTTACTGGTGCTAGTGGTGTAATATTTTTTGATCCAGCGATGCCATCAAGCAACAACTTTGTTCTTGATCTCATTATGTATCTGTCAACTTTTTCCTTCGCTATTTTGTCGGGGCTGATTTTTAGCTATAGTAATGCCAAAGGTATAGCATCTGAGGAGAGGGCAAAAATCTTTAAATCACTTGCTGGATCAATTGCCCACGAGCTTCGTAACCCTCTCAATGCCATAAATTTGATTGGATCGCAAATTAACGAATTAGCCTCAGATTTAGATAATCAAAATGCCAAGCATCACGATGCTAAGTTATTGCAAGATCAAGTGATTCGTCGAGGCACTCCTGGAACGGTTATTATGCCGAGCGCAAAAAAACAACTTTTCGAACTTACCTCGCAAATCTCTGAAGCAATATCTGGAGCCAATGATATCATAAATATAATCTTGAGTGATTTAAGTGAAAAAACCATCGATCCTTCTGATTTTTTTTACCTAAATCCAAGCGAAATTTTGCCAGAAATTTTAGATAAATATGGTTATAAAAACGCCGATGAAAAATCTAAAATAAAATTATTATTTCCCAAAGAAGGTACTGATGATTTATTATTTAAAGCCATTCCAGATCGCTTCACCTTTATCATCTATAATCTTCTCAAAAACGCCTTCTATTACCTCAACGATTACCCAGAATCCATTGTCACGATTGGTAATGAGGTTAAAAAAATTAACGGCATAGAATATAATATAATTTATGTCCACGATACCGGACCGGGAATTTCTCCTACCATAATCTCCAAGTTGTTTGGCAATTTTTATACCGCCAGTAAAAAAGAAGGGACTGGTTTGGGCTTGGCATTTTGTAAAAGGAATATGCGGGTTTTTGGTGGTGAGATAATTTGTGAATCTAAATTTGGCAATGGAAAAGCTGGTTGGACTAAATTCTCCTTGTTGTTTCCAAAGATCTCTAAAGAGGAAATTGAAAGAGTAAAAACAGAATCCAGAAAGAAGAAAATTCTGTTGGTAGATGACCAAGAAATTAATCTGATTAATACTAAATCAAAAATAGAAAAGAGTTTGTTTTATGTTTCTTGCGATGTTGCGAGCGGGGGATTAGAAGCGATTAATATGGCGAAGCACAATAAATATCAACTGATTCTAATGGACATTCAAATGCCCGGAATAAATGGCATTGAGGCTACAAAAAAGATCAGAAGTCATAATAAAGAAATTCCGATAATTGCCCTAACATCTTTAAGTAAAAAATCCTTTTTAGAAGAGGCTAATATTTCAAGCGGAGTTAATGCCGATAAAACTGATTTTAACTATTACATAAGCAAAAAAGCTCCTGACAATATTTTATATCGAGGAGTGAGTAAATGGATGATGAGCGTTGAAGATGATTTAGCTTATGTGGGAAATAAGGATGAATATTTAAAAATCTTGCAAGGTAAAAAAGCGCTACTTGCTGATGACCAACAATTAAATCGCATAATGATTAAGAAAAGCTTGGAAAGAAGTGGTTTAGAAGTTGTTGAGGTAAGCGATGGTAAAGAGTTGCTAGAAATTTATCAAAAAAGTTTAGACCTAGACGGCAAATCAAGTTTTGACATCATTATTACGGATGTAAACATGCCACCGCATGATGGCGATGATGCCACTAAGGAAATCAGAAAAATTGAGAGTTTAAATAAAATTAATTATCACGATGAAATGCCGATCATTGCCTTAAGTGGCAATGGAGATAAAGAAGATATTTATCACTTCTTTGATTGCCAAATGACCGACTATTTCATCAAAGGTGATAATCCTGAAATATTGCTAAAAATAGTAGCTCTATACAGTGCGCGCAATCTATAATACTTGTTTTCGAATAAAAAATCCTTCGTTGCTTTATTGAGTAATCTTGAAATGATTTATTTACAAAAATTCGTTATTTTAATTTCAAATTTGTAGATATATCGGCGGTGATTTTTATTGAAAATCAAATCGCTTTGCGTCAAAAATATAAAAGTGAAAAAAACTTTGCTAAGGCCGATGAAATCCGTCTCAAGCTTAGTGAATTAGGGGTTGTGATTGAAGATAAACCCAACTCTATCGCCACTTTTATCATTAAATAATGTTTGATTTTGTTAAGTAATTTTAATTTAACTAATTAAAAAAAAATAATCAGTTGATTAATATTTAATATAGAAATATTTTTAATAACGCAAAAATTTAAAATTGATTATTGGTCTAATAAATGAATCCTTTACTTCCTCGAGGCTTTTCTATAAATCCTCTTATATATTATTCCTCGTTCTCTCCTTACTCTTCTCCTGCGTCATCTTTTTCATTATCGCCCATTTCATCCTTTTCATCATCGCCATTATCTTATTATAGTTCTTCTACCCCACCATATTTTGTAGGAAATAATGCACCGCCGAAGCAAGCAAGACAATATGTTTCACCTGCTATTTCGCCAGTGATCGCATCAAGCTTAAACCCTTACCAAGATAGTAATTGGAAAAAAAGTAGTCTTTTTCTTAAGGTTCAAGGAATTGATGTTACTAAACAGAAATTTGGTGAATTTCAGGCGCAAAGAGTTGAAACTAAAATTCCAAATAAAACTGAAATTCCTAAAAAAGAGTTACCTCAAAATATAAAGAGCTCATCATTCGCCTCATTTCGTTCAATATTAAAAACTAATAAATCAGGAAAAAAATTAAGTAAGGAAATAAAACGCGAAGAGGGTTTTAAGGGCGATAAATTAGACTTCGAAAAAATAATAATAATGGCTTCACAATGCCATTTAGATCCTAAAACTATTATATCCACAATTCTTAATGCTTTCGGCGAAAGTGAAGAAGCATTAAGATTTATTAATTCTTTTAAAAGTTACTTAGAAGAAAATAAAGCACAAAAATTAACTACAGAATCATTTAAAGAATTTATTAATTCTTTTGAAGGAAAGAAAGTAATGCCTGTCAATGATAAAGCTCCGGATTCTTATGCACATAATCCAGGAGCATCTAAATTGGAAAAAGAAATGGAGGCGCACGTCGTTTCCGGTAAATAAAAGATGGGTTCTAATGACTTGTTGGCTTGTAAGAATTTTAATAGATGTTTGATTTTAGAAACTCTCGGAGTGGGAAAAAAACTTCTAAATTACAAAAGAGGTTTCTCTAATTTTGTGACGAAGATATAAAAAATTAAGTGATCTCGAGATTACTTAATTACAAAATTCGTTATTTTAATTTTAAATTCGTCAGCATATCGGCGGTGATTTTTGCTAAATCATATTCCGCTTTCCAGCCCCATTGCTTCTTGGCTTCGCTATCATCAATTGATTGTGGCCATGAATCTGCAATTTGTTGGCGAAAATCCGGCTCATATGAAATTTTAAATTCAGGAATATGTTTTTTAATTTCATCGGCAAGCTCTTGGCACGAAAAACTTACTCCGGCAAAATTAAAATTAGAATGATTTTTTAATTTACTAAACTCGGTTTCAGCCAGTTGAATCGTGCCTCGAATCGCATCATTCATATACATCATCGGCAAAGTTGTTGCGGGTTTTAAAAAGCATTTATAACTTTTATTTTTTAAAGCTTCGTAAAAAATTTCAACGGCGTAATCTGTCGTTCCGCCCCCCGGTGGCGTTTTGTAACTAATTAATCCGGGATAACGAAGCCCACGAATATCGATATTATATTTCTGCACATAGTAATCGCAAAGCAACTCACCACTGGCTTTAGAAAGGCCATACATGGTTTTTGGTAAAATAACGGTTTGTTGCGGAGTGTTGTCGCGTGGGGTTTCGGGGCCAAAAACTGCGATTGAACTTGGGCAAATAATTTGTTTAATTTTTAATTCGCGCGCGACTTCCAAAACATTGTAAAGACCAATGATATTAACATCGAAACATAATTGTGGATTTTTTTCACCAGTCGCCGATAAAATCGCCGCCAAATGATAAATCGTGGTGATTTCATGTTTTTTAATAACATTCGCCAAGGCTTGTTTATCTAGGATATTCAGCGTTTCGTAAGGTTGAAATTCATCTTTAATATTTGAAGAATGTAAATCTGAAGTGATAACATTTTTCTCGCCATAAATTTTTTTTAAAGCAATCGAAAGTTCTGAGCCGATTTGACCAAGAGCTCCCGTAACTAATATTTTCATATTTTATTCAATAAAAAAAGTTAAGCATTTTAAATATTCATTTTCCTTTAAAGCGGGGTGGATTGGGTGATCAAAGCCTGCGCCGTAAGTACGAATTAATTTGCCATTTTTGTGCGATTTATGCAAAGCATGTTGCACCGCTAAAACCAAATCTTGAGTTGAAACATGATGCGAACAAGAAGTGATGATTAAATAGCCATTTTTTTTGAGCAAAGGGCAGGCGAGTTTGACGAGTTTTTCGTAACCACGCAGACCCGAAAATAAATCTTTTTTATTTTTAACAAAAGCCGGCGGATCAAGCAGAATAACATCAAAACTGCGTTTTTGAAATTCAACATCTTCAAGTAAATCAAAGATTTTTTTATTGTAAAAACTAGTTTCACAAGCGGGGTTAAATTTTTCAACGATTTTTTGGCAATTTTCGCGAGTTAAATCTAAAGCTTCTTTAGAACTGTCGGCGAAAATTACGCTTCGAGCTTGAGCTTTTACAGCGTTGATTCCAAAGCCTCCGACATAACAAAAGCCATCGAAAACATCGCAATCTTTAACCAAAGATGCCACGAAATTTCTATTGACGGCTTGATCAAAAAACCAACCAGTTTTTTGCCCGTTTTTTAAATCGATTGTAAATTCTAAATCATTTTCAATAACGGTAATTTTTTCAGGAATCACAACATCGTCGACGCATTCGAAATCAAGGCTTGATTCAAGTTTTTCTAAAGCGCGAAGTTCGGAATTATTTCTGAAAATAATTTGGCAATTTTTAAAAATTTCTTTTAAAGCTAAAATTAAAAATGGCTTTAAATTTTCCATGCCGGCGGTAGAAATTTGGCAAACAAAAATATTGTCAAAGCGGTCAATAATTAGGCCGGGAAGGCGATCACCTTCAGAATTTACGAGGCGATAAAAAGGTTTATCGAAAAATTTTTCACGCAAAATTTGGGCTTTATTAATCTTTTTAACAAAAAAACTTTCATCAATTTTTTCGACGGAATTATAACTTAAAATACGGCACGAAATCAAGCTGTTCGGGTTGAAATAAGCCAAAGCGAAATGCGGTTGTTTATAAATTTCGACTTCAATTAACGAACCTTTTTCAAGATTTTTGAGTGAAGAAAAATTTTCAATTTCATTGGAGAATATCCACGGATTACCTTCAATCAAGCGTTTTTCGTGATGTGCTTTGACTATAACTTTTGCGATATTTTTCATTATTATATTTTTTGTTATTAAGATTTATCGCCGAGCTTTAAAAGATGTGAGTTTTTTCTTTGTAAAAAATCTTCGAGGACCCTATCGTAATCGCTTGGAATTACTTTGTCAAAGGATTCGCGCTCCATCAATTTTTGAATATATTTATCTGTTTTACTACCTTCGTCAAAAATTTCGACTCCATAATTTGCACGGATAACCATTGCCGGAGTAAAAGCGGTAGCAAAGCAAACATCAACTAATGAAAATTGTTGGCCACCAAAAAATGGCTCGGAGGTTAAATATTTTTCTAAATTAGCAATTTTTTTACGAGCTTCATCGATTTTTTCATCAAGAGTTTTTTGATCTGAAGCGAAAGCGATTCCGAAAATTGAAGAAATTAAGCCGTTAGAAAATTCCATCCAACCGCGATGCCAAGCTCTTGTGTAAACATCTTTTGAGTGAAGAGGATTATCTAAAAATGATTCTTCTAAATATTCGCAAATGGCGATTGATTCAAAAAGTGGACGACCATTGCCATAAATAATTGGAGCTTTGCCGAGTGGGGAATCTTGAATAAACCAATCAGGTTTATCGGCTAAATCAACATCGACTTTTTCGTAAGAAATTTTCTTTTCGATCAAGCACATTTCAACGCGATGACCAAAGGGCGAGAGTTTTGAAGTAACTAATTTAATGGCGCTCATAATTTTATAATTTTTGATTTAATAAATTGGAAATTTTTTACACAAAATTTCGACTTGTGATTTAATTTCTTGTTCTAACGCATGATTGTTTTCAGAGCCATTTTTTACAAAACCCGACAAGACATCGGCAATCATATTGCCAATTTGTTGAAACTCTTTTTGTTTAAAACCACGAGTCGTGCCGGCTGGAGTTCCAAAGCGCAATCCTGAAGTCACAAAAGGGCTTCTTGGGTCATTCGGAATGGCGTTTTTATTGCAAGTCAAGCCCGCTCTTTCTAAAGAATGCTCGGCTTCTTTGCCCGTAATATTTCCGAGTGGAGTTAAATCCGCCACCATCAAATGGCAATCAGTGCCACCCGTGGTAATTTTCAAGCCACGATCCATCAAGGTTTGCGCCAAAGTTTGCGCATTGTCAACAATTTGTTGAGCATAAATTTTGAAATCAGGTTTAAGAGCTTCGGCGAACGCCACCGCTTTGCCAGCAATTACATGCATCAATGGACCGCCTTGTAATCCAGGAAAAACCGCAGAATTAATTTTCTTGGCGAGTTCTTCATTATTGGTTAAAATTACGCCACCGCGCGGACCGCGCAAAGTTTTGTGAGTTGTTGAAGTTACGATATCAGCGATGCCGATTGGCGAAGGATAGATGCCGGCGCAAACTAATCCTGCGATGTGCGCCATGTCGACCATTAAAATCGCGCCAACTTCATCGGCGATTTTACGGAATCGCGCCCAATCCACGATGCGCGGATATGAAGAAATTCCCGCTATGATAATTTTTGGTTTATGCTCTTTGGCGAGTTGTTCGGCTTGGTCATAATCGATTAAGCCATCATCAAGACGAATGCCATATTGCACGGATTTTAACCACATGCCTGAAATAGTGCGCATTGCTCCGTGAGTAAGATGTCCGCCCGAAGCCAAAGACATGCCCATGATGGTGTCGTTAGGTTGAAGAAGTGCAAGATAAACCGCTAAATTAGCGCTGGCACCGGAATGCGGTTGAACATTGGCAAACTTGGCTTGAAACAATTCGCACAAACGCGAAATTGCCAAACTTTCGATCTCGTCGGCAAATTCGCATCCGCCATAATATCTTTTAGCGGGATAGCCCTCGGCATATTTATTGGTAAAGACTGAACCTTGAGCCTCTAGGACTGCACGGCTAACAATATTTTCGGAAGCGATTAATTCGATTTGATTTGATTGACGCTTTAATTCATTTTGAATGGCAGAAAAAATGGCGCTATCTGATTTATCAAGGCTTGATTGAAAAAAACTCATAATTTTAAAAGTTTGATTAAGAAATTTAATTAGCTTTTTTAAGTTATTTTAAAAAATTAAGCAACAAAACATTTTTAAATATTGCATTTTTAACTAATTTCTTCTTGCACAACAAATTTTTTTTTAAGACAATTCATAATATTAAAAATAATGAATTAAATTAATCAAATTTTGGATAATGATCGACAATAAAAATAATCAAGAAACCTTAAAAACAGAGCTTTCAAACCTAGAAGCTGAACAATCTTTGTTGGGTACAATTATCTTAAATAATGAATATTTATCGCGAGTTTTAGAATTTCTTTTGCCCGAACATTTTTATGAGCCGGCGCATCAAAAAATCTATGCCCAAATTATTCATAATGTTGAAAAAGTTAGTATCGTCGCCAATGCAATTACTTTAAAACAATTTTTTGAAAATGACGAAAATATCAAAGCGATTGGTGGCGCAAAATATCTTTCAACCCTTCTTGCCAGCGCTTCGGGGATTTTTGATATCGCCGATTACGGGCGCGTAATTTATGATTTAGCGTTAAAAAGAAAATTGGTTATGATTGGCGAAGATGTCGTTAATCGCGTTTATAAAACTGAAAATAATTTATCCGCGCAAGAGCAAATAGAGCAGGCGGAAGCCAATTTATTCGACCTCGCCGAAAAAGGTGGCAATGGCAAAAGTGATTTTCGTAATATTTCATTTTCAATCAAAGAAACTCTCGACAAAACTTTGCTGGCTAGAAAGCGTGATAGCCATATTAGTGGCGTTTCAACTGGCTTCACCGACCTCGATAAAATGTTGAGTGGATTGCAACAATCTGATTTATTTATTTTAGCTGGGCGTCCTTCGATGGGCAAAACCGCCATCGCCATCAACATCGCGGTTAATGCTTGTAAATATTTAAATCCAAATTTTGATGATAAAAAAAATCTAAAAGCCGTCGGATTTTTTTCGCTCGAAATGTCTTCCGATCAGCTGGCATCTCGGATTTTATCGATGGAATGTAGCATCAATGCCACTAAATTTCGTACCGGACAACTTAGTGAAAATGAATGGGAAGTTGTCGCCACTCGTTCCGCCGAAATCGCCAAAATGCCTTTTTTTATTGATGACACGCCGGCGCTTTCAATCTCAGCAATCCGCACGCGCGCGCGCAGAATGCTTCGCAAAAATAATTTAGGATTATTGGTTATCGACTACTTGCAATTGATTCGCGGATCTTCAAGTCGTTCCGCCGAAAATCGCGTGCAAGAAGTTTCGGAAATAACGCAAGGCTTAAAGGCGATTGCTAAAGAACTTAATATTCCCGTAATCGCTCTATCGCAATTATCGCGGGCAGTTGAGCAAAGAGAAGATAAGCGTCCACAACTTTCCGATTTGCGTGAGTCAGGTTCGATTGAACAAGATGCCGATGTCGTGGCTTTTATTTATCGCGATAGTTATTACAAAGAGAGATTGCGCCCGCCCGAAAATGAAGTTGATAAATTTCAAAAATGGAAAAGTGAAATGCAACAAGTGGCGCATAAGGCCGAATTTATTATCGCCAAACAAAGAAATGGTCCAGTTGGAAGTGTGGAGCTATTTTTCGACGCCGAATTTACTAGGTTTGGCAATTTGGATATTTATCATCATTAGATTTAAGGTAGATAAAAGATAAGTTTTTCATTTTATTGGCAATAATTCAAAATTGATTATTTCAAATTAGCAAATTCAGATTAATTTTCTTATTAAAACTAATCCTGGTATAGTGCTCCCCGATTTTCGGACAGAAAATCTTAAATTTTCTTTAGACTTTTTTTCTTAAAATTGTAGTATATTTATCAACAATTAACAAAAAGAAAAAGTTATGTCTACTTCAAAACATTTCAAAAAATATAGCTCAGATTTTAAATTAAAAGTCGTGCTAAAATATCTCTCAAATAATTTTACAATTGCACAAATTTGCAGTGAATTTAACATTTCAAAAGCAACTTTAAGCAATATTTTTAAGAATCTTATCTCAAAGGAATAAAATTTTGATGATATATTTTTAATTGAAAAATGATTATCAAAATTTTGGAATTTTTAAATTCAGCGCACGAAAATATAATTTTTATGGTCAAATTTATTTTCCGCCACCAAGCGAGTGAACATAAATTGAAAGACTCTTGATGGTGTTATCATCAAGGCGGTTATTCCAATAAGGCATAACACCGGCGCGAGCATAATAAATTGTATAATAAATATCTTTTTTGTCGCTACCGTAAAGCCAAATGGCGTCGGTAAGATTTGGCGCCCCAAGCGCTTGATTGCCTTTGGCTTCATTGCCGTGACACGCCACGCAATTAGCTTTGAAAATTGCTTCACCGTTGGCATTATATTCTGATTTATTTGACAATGATAAAACATATTCAATCGTGTCGTTAATTTCAGATTTTTTCAAAACTTTATCTAAACCAAAAGAAGGCATTTGATTGGCGCGGGCGGAGTCATGACCCGAGCGAATTCCGTAAAGCAAAGTTTGATAAATATCGCTAAGTTTTCCGCCCCACAACCAATCATCATCATTTAAATTTGGATAGCCTTTATAACCTTGCGCACCTTGACCGTGGCACGCTGAACAATTTTCGCGAAATGCCGATTTTCCGGTGTTTAATGCGAATTGCATAAGTTTTTCATCTTGACGAATTTCTTCCAAAGATTTTTTAGTCATTTGCTCGAGATAAACAATTTTTTTATCTTCAATTTGTTTTTGATCTATAGATAATTCTGAAAATTTTGTCCAATTCAAAGAGCCTTTAGTGTGACCGCTAATAGTTGGCCAAGTTGGATAAAAAAACCAATAAATTATAGCCCAAATAATACAAATTATCCATACGATTAACCACCAACGAGGGGTTGGAACATCATACTCGGAAACTCCGTCCCAATTGTGCCCCGTGGTGCTAGAATTTTCGAGAGATTTTTTATTTTTCTTATTTTCTTTGCTATTTTTTTGCTCTGTCATTTTTAATTAATTTTTAGTTAATTTATTTGATTTGAATTGAAACCATTTTTTATTTTTAGGTTTAGTATTTTGTATTTTTTGCTTAGGATCCTCTTTGGCTTTTTCTTTATCATTTAAAGGAATTTTAGCGTAATCATCAAACTTTTTATCTTGCCCTTTTTTGAAAACGGAATAAACCGCGCTACAAAAAAATAAGAAAAAGAAAAGTGTGGCAATTCCCGGCGCATTATTTTGTATGAATAACCAAATATTATTTTGCATTTTTAATTTCTTTAGAATTTTGTTCTTTATTATCAATTTTAGCGTTTAATTCATTGAATTCTCTGATGGTTAAAGGTTCAAATTTAGTGAAGTCAACTAAAGTTCCAAGCATTTGTAAGTAGGCGACCAAGGCATCCATCTCAGAAACTCTTTGTGGATTGCCATCGAAATCACGAACATTAACTTTTTTGCCGTAACGCTGAATTAATTTTTCTGATTCACGCTCGGTTGAAGCTTGAATTACAGCGTCGGAAACGCCGTTTTGAATCATCTCGTCGGTGTAAGGAACGCCAATTTTGCGAAGGACTTCCATGTCGTCGGCGATGCCAGAAATTTTGGCATCATTTTCGGTTAAGAATTTATATCCCGGCATAATTGATTCGGGAACGACATCGCGAGGATTGGTCAAATGGCGCGTGTGCCATTCATCGGAATATTTGCCACCTATTCTTGCCAAATCTGGGCCCGTGCGTTTCGAACCCCATTGAAATGGATAATCATACATGCTTTCGGCAGCGATTGAGTAATGTCCGTAGCGCTCAACCTCATCGCGTAAAACGCGAACTTGTTGCGAGTGGCAACCGTAACAGCCTTCTCTTTTGTAAATTTTAGCACCCGCTAATTCAAGCGGGGTATAAGGGCGCATGCCTTCAACTTTTTCAATCGTGGTTTCTAAGCGAAACAGTGGAGCGATTTCAATCAGCCCGCCAATTGAAATTACAATAACAGTTAGAATTAAAAGTATAATTGAATTGCGTTCAATTTTGTCATGATGCTTGAGCATAAAATATTTTATGATTTTATTATATTTTTTAAATTAATTGATTGCTGGTAGTTTTGTCATTAATAGTTTTATAAAAATTATAAGCCATTACGCAAGCGCCACCAAGGAAAAGTAAACCACCCAAAGCGCGAACCACATAAAGTGGATGGCTGGCACGAAGCACATCGATAAAAGAATATTGCAAATTACCCATGTCGTTGTAAGTGCGCCACATCAAGCCTTGAGAAATTCCTGAAATCCACATGGCAACGATATAAAGCACGATACCTACAGTCGCTAGCCAGAAATGCGTATTAACAAGTTTCGTTGAATAAAGTTCTTTTTTGCCCCACAAGATTGGCACCAAATGATAAAGTGCTCCGAAGCTAATCAGGGCAACCCATCCGAGTGCGCCGGAATGAACGTGACCGATGGTCCAATCGGTGTAATGCGAAAGAGCATTGACTGATTTAATCGACATTAACGGACCTTCAAAAGTGCTCATTCCGTAGAAGGCAACCGCGGTGATTAAAAAACGCAAAACTGGATCAGTACGAAGTTTATCCCAAGCGCCCGAAAGCGTCATCATGCCGTTAATCATTCCGCCCCAAGATGGCATCCATAACATGATCGAAAATGTCATTCCTAAATTTTGTACCCAATCTGGCAATGAAGTGTAATGCAAATGGTGCGGACCCGCCCAGATGTAGATGAAAATCAATGACCAAAAGTGTAAAATTGATAAGCGATATGAGTAAACTGGACGATTTGCGCGCTTCGGCACGAAATAATACATGATGCCGATAAAGCCCGCCGTTAAGAAAAATCCAACCGCATTATGACCATACCACCATTGAATCATGGCACTTTGGACGCCACCAAAAAGTGGATAACTTTGCGTGCTATCGATGCGAAGGGGAATTGAAAGATTATTAACGATGTGAAGAATGGCGACGGTGACGATAAAGGCTAAAAAAAACCAATTGGCAACATAAATGTGAGGTTCTTTGCGATTGCGTAAAGTCATTATGAACACAATGAAAAAACTAATCCACACTGGCAATAAAAGTAAATCGGCATACCATTCAGGTTCGGCATATTCTTTGGCTTGAGTGACTCCGAAAATATAACCAAGAGCGGCGATGACGATGAAAGCTTGATAGCCCCAAAAAATAAATTTATGTAAAGAATCGGAGCCCCATAAGCGCGATGCAGAGGTGCGCTGAACGACAAATAAACTGGTAGCAAAAAGGACATTACCGCCAAAAGCAAAAATTACGGCGGAAGTGTGAAGTGGGCGAAGTCTGCCGAAACTGGTATATTCGAGATTGAAATTTAACAATGGGAAAGCCATTTGTGAAGCAATTAAAACCCCGGCGCAAAAACCAAAAATTCCCCAAAAAGTGGCAGCCAGAGTGAATAGTTTTAAGATATCGTAATTGTAATCGACAGCCGATGAAGTGTTGTGAGTGCTGGTCATAATGTTATTTTTCTAAATTATAATTTTATGAAATTTTTTCAAAATATTTTAAAGAATTTTCTGCAAAAACATTTTAAAAAGCATGGCAATATTAATGATTACAACAATATTTGCAATAATTTTAAATTCAGGAAGTTTAAAAGTTAGTTTGGCAAAAAATCCGACGAAAAATAAAGCAAAAAAAGTAGCCACGCCAAATGAAAGCATGCCAAAAAAAGCTAAAAATGGATTTGATAAAGAACTGGCTAACGCAAACGCTCCGTAGACCATTCCGCAGGGAATAAATCCCAAAATTAAACCAAGTAAATAACCTTTTAAACCTGAAGAATTAATTAATAAGAAATTAATTTTTTTGCTAAATATTTTAAATAAAGGTGCTAATAAATTAAATTTTTTAAAAGATTTTTTTGGTAAAAATTTAAAAATTTTATAAATTTTTATAGAATTTTGCGTGATGAAAAAACTGATAAAAACTCCGCAAGCTATCAATAGTAATAATGCCGATAAAATTTCGATGCCAAAACTTTTGTCGAGATTAATTCGAAGTAAGGCGCAAACGAAACCAATTAGAGAATAAGTTGTGATGCGACCTAGATGGTAGGGGAATAAGGCGATTTTTGACAATTTTTTTAAACCCTTAAAATCATCAATTTTAGTGCGACTTAAATTATTTGAAACTTGCGTTAAAACAAAAGGTCCGCACATGCCAAGGCAATGAGAAAATCCGCCAAAAAATCCCATACTTATTAAAGAAATTAAAATAATTAAATCTCCAGAATTCATAAATTTTATAATAAAATTTTCACAAATGAGCTAAATTATAATATCCATAAAAAAAAAGGAAACGAGCTATTTTTTTGTCATATTTTTTATTTGTGGTTTTTTAAAATAAATTATTTAAATTGAAAACAACAATGTAAGGCAAATCAATTTTAACAAATTTTTCTTAAAAAAATGCAAATCACTTTTATTAAAAAAAATAATTCTTTGAATGATGCTAAGGCTAATAATGGCAAGGCTTCAAAAGCTACAAAAATCAGTTTAAAAATTCATTTAGTCACTAAAGAATTATTGAAAAAAAATAATTTACCAAATTTAAAAATTGCCCAAGATTCTCTTGAATTCGAGGCAAAATTTTTACAATCAGCACTTTTAGCAAACAAAGATTCGGTTGAAATTTTTCTTGGTTGTGGCGATGAGAAAAAAATTGATAATAATTCTTTAAACAAAATTGGTGCTAGAATTTTGATGTTGGCAAATGGCACTAAATATTCTACAATCGAAGTTTTAAATCATTTTAATGATGAGGCGAAGAATGTTGCTAACCTTGCGTTCGGAGCACTTTTGCAATCTTATCGTTTTAACAAATATTTTGAAAAAAAGAAAAAAGATAAAGAAGTTAAAGTCGCAGAATTAAAATTTTTAATTAGCGATGAAAAATCTGCTCAAAAAATTTTCGCTGAATTAGAAATTTTAGCAAAAAATATTTTCTTCGTTCGCGATTTGGTTTCCGAGCCATCAAATATTTTAAACCCTGAAAGCTATGCCGAAATTTGTAAAAAAATTAAAGTAAAAGGACTTGAAATTGAAGTTTTAGGTGAAGCTGAAATGAAAAAGTTGGGCATGGGATCGCTTCTTGGAGTTGGTCAGGGCAGTGATAAAAAATCAAACTTAGTAGTTTTTAAATGGAATGGTGGCAAAAAAGGTGAGCAACCTTTGGCCTTCGTTGGCAAAGGCGTTACCTTCGATACCGGTGGAATTTCGATTAAACCTGCCACTAATATGGAAGATATGAAAACCGATATGGCTGGTTCTGCCGTTGTGGTTGGATTAATGAAAAACTTGGCAGAAAGAAATGCTAAAATTAACGCGGTTGGCGTAATTGGTTTGGTCGAAAATATGCCGTCAGGAACGGCGCAACGCCCAGGAGATGTCGTGCGTTCAATGTCGGGGCAAACTATCGAAGTGATCAACACTGACGCCGAAGGAAGATTAGTTTTGGCGGATGCTTTGCATTATACCAATACTAAATTTAAGCCGAAATTAATTGTCGATTTAGCAACTCTTACTGGCGCAATAATCGTGGCGCTTGCCGATATTTATGCTGGCTTATTTAGTAATGATGATGCATTGTCAAAAAACCTTGAAGAGTCGGGTCAAAAAACTGGCGAGAAGGTTTGGCGTTTGCCACTCGGCGAAGAATATGACGAAATGATTAATTCTGATATTGCTGATATGAAAAATGTCGGAAGTGGTCGTGGAGCTGGCAGTACAACTGCTGCGCAATTTTTACAAAGATTCGTTGGCGATACAAAGTGGGCGCATCTTGATATTGCTGGAGTTGCTTGGAAAGGCAAGGGCGATGCTTTGGCGCACAAAGGTGCGACAGGTTTCGGCGTTAGATTGCTCGATGAGCTCGTAAGAAAATATGAAAAATAAATCATGAAAAAATTAGTTATCAATGGCGGTGTGCCACTTTATGGTGAGGTGCAAATTAGTGGTGCTAAAAACGCCACTTTGCCTTTAATGGTTGCGTCAATTTTATGTGACGACAAGCTTACTCTAACAAATGTTCCGCATGTTTCTGATATTTCAACCATGGCGAATTTATTAATTAATCTTGGGGTTGAAGTTACTCTTGATGGTTATGATAAAGAGTCGGGAAATCAAGGGCGTGTAATGATTTTGGACGGGAAAAATATTAATAATCCTGTCGCCGATTATGATTTAGTGCGCAAAATGCGTGCTTCGATTTTCATTCTCGGACCTCTTCTTGCTAAGTGCGGTCGTGCCAAAGTTTCGCTTCCGGGTGGTTGCGCCATCGGTACTCGTCCCGTAGATTTGCATTTAAAAGCGCTCGAAGCATTGGGTGCAAAATTTGAATTACATGAAGGTTATGTCGAGGGTGTTGTTGAGGGTGGTCGCTTAAAAGGCGCCGAAATTCATTTTGAAAAAGTTTCAGTTGGAGCTACCGAAAATACTATGATGGCGGCTTCTTTGGCAAAAGGTGAAACTATAATTTATAATGCGGCCTGTGAGCCTGAAATTATTGATTTGGCGAAATGCCTAAATGCTATGGGTGCCAAGGTTTCGGGGGCTGGAACTCCGCAAATTAAAATTACCGGCGTGGATAATTTACATGGTGCTCGTCATAAAATTATTGCCGATCGAATTGAAGCCGGAACTTACGCCATCGCGGCCGGAATTACCAAAGGAAAAATTAAAATCAAAGGCTTGGAAAGTTGGATTTTAACCGGTTTTAAAGATGAATTAGAGAAAGCGGGATTGATTTTTACACAACTTGAAAATGATGTTATCGAAGTATCGCGCAACCAAGATTTTATTAATGCCGTCAATATTTCAACTAATCCTTATCCAGGATTTCCAACCGATATGCAAGCTCAATTTATGGCATTGATGACTTTATCAAACGGCGTTTCAACTATCGAAGAAAACATTTTTGAAAATCGTTTTATGCACATTCTCGAATTAGTGAGAATGAACGCCAACATTGAGTCGCGCGGTAATTTGGCGATTGTTAAAGGTGTCAAAAATTTAAAAGGTGCCGAAGTTATGGCAACCGATTTACGCGCTTCGGTTTCATTGGTTCTGGCGGGTTTAGTGGCGGAAGGAAAAACCACGATTAATCGTCTTTATCATCTTGAGCGTGGCTATGAAAGAATCGCCGAAAAGCTTATCAATTGTGGCGCTGATATTAAAACTATTTATTAAATATTATCATGATTAATTTTATTGCGAAAAAAATTTTTGGTTCGGTAAATGAACGCAATATCAAAATTTTAACAAAAGATGTTGAAAAAATTAATGCTTTCGAAGCCCAAATATCAAGTCTTACCAATGATCAACTTAAAAACAAAACTCAAGAATTTAAATTCCGTTTAGAAAAAGGCGAGACTCTTGATGATATTTTGCATGAGGCATTTGCCGTTGTCAGAGAAGCTTCTAAGCGTGTTTTGCAAATGCGTCATTTTGATGTTCAATTAATTGGCGGTATCGCTTTACATCAAGGAAAAATTGCTGAAATGCGCACCGGAGAAGGAAAAACTTTGGTGGCAACTTTACCAAGTTATTTAAATGCGCTTACGGACAAGGGTGTTCACATTGTAACGGTGAATGATTATTTAGCGAAACGAGATTCAGCGTGGATGGGCAGAGTCCATGAGTTTCTAGGTCTCAAAGTGGGTTGTTTAACTAATGATATTGAAGATGAAGAGCGTAAACAAGCTTATAATTGCGATATTACTTACGCCACCAACAATGAACTCGGCTTTGATTATTTGCGCGACAACATGAAATATGATTTTGATGAAATGGTGCAAAGACGCAACTTTGCAATTGTTGATGAAGTCGATTCGATATTGATTGATGAGGCGCGCACGCCACTCGTTATTTCTGGTCCAACTAACGATAATTCAAAATTATATGAGTCGATAAATCGTTTAATCCCTAAGCTTCAAGCCGAACATTTTTTAATTGAAGAAAAAGATCGAGGAGTTTTTTTAACTGATGCTGGCATTGAATTTGTTGAAAAAATGTTAAAAAGTTCAGAGGCGATTTTAGAAAATTCAACACTTTATGATCCGAACAATATTTCGATAGTTCATCATATAAATCAAGCTTTGAAGGCGCATAAAATTTTTAAAAATGAAATTGATTATATTGTTAAAGATGGCTCTGTCGTAATCATTGACGAATTTACGGGTAGAATGCAAGAAGGACGAAGATTCTCCGACGGCTTGCATCAAGCTTTAGAAGCCAAAGAAGGCATGAGAGTTCGCAATGAAAATCAAACTTTAGCCTCGATTTCTTTTCAAAATTATTTCCGTTTATACGATAAATTATCTGGAATGACGGGGACGGCAACCAATGAGGCCGTTGAGTTTGAGGAGATTTATAATCTAAGAGTCGTTGAAATTCCTACGAACCAAAGCGTTAGTCGCCTTGATGAAGATGATGAAATTTATAAAACCGAACAAGCAAAATATGACGCCATAATAGCATCTATCAAAGAATCTTACGAAAAAAAACAGCCAGTTTTGCTTGGGACTGTAAGCATCGAGAAGTCTGAACATTTGTCGCAATTATTGAAAAAACATAAATTGCCTCACAATGTTTTGAATGCAAAATATCATGAAAAAGAAGCGGAAATAATTTCGCAAGCAGGGATTCCAAGTGCCATTACCATTGCTACCAACATGGCGGGGCGCGGAACCGATATTATGCTTGGAGGAAATCCTGAAATGATTATCGGCGACGAAATTGATCCCGAAAAAATTAAACAACTTAAAGCTAAAGTCGAAGCGGATAAAAAAATTGTGATCGAAGCCGGAGGGCTTTATGTTCTAGGAACTGAAAGGCATGAAAGTCGTAGAATTGATAACCAACTTCGTGGTCGATGCGGGCGTCAAGGCGATCCGGGAAAATCAAAATTTTATTTATCGCTCGAAGATGATTTAATGCGCATTTTTGGTTCGGATAAATTGAAAAATATGCTTTCGAGATTTGGCTTAAAAGACGATGAGGCGATATTCCACCCGATGATTACCAAGACTCTTCACGGCGCTCAAAGAAAGGTTGAGGCACGCAATTATGAAATGCGTAAAAATTTATTAAAATATGATGATGTGGTTAATTATCAAAGAAAAAATATTTACGGATTGCGCAATGAATTGATTGTTTCCGATGATGTTTCCACGAAAATTAAAAAAATTATTAATCAAATTAATCAAGATTTGGTTGATGATTGCATTCCAAAAAATTCATATTTTGAAAAATGGGAAATTTCTTTGCTCGAAAAAGAGTTATTTAGAATTTATGGTTTGAAGCTTGAAATCAATGAAATAGCCAAACAAGACGGCGCTTTAGAAAAAGAAATTATACAATTTATCAATCAAGAAATTACCAAACATTTCGCCGATAAAGAGCAAAAATATGGTGATCAAATAATGCGTAAAATTGAAAAACAAATTTTCTTAATCACTCTCGATTCTGAGTGGAAAGATCATTTGCTTTCGCTCGATAAATTGCGTCAAAGCATTAATTTGCGAGCTTATGCGCAAAAAGATCCGTTGATTGAATATAAAAAAGAAGGCTTCAATATGTTTGAAGACATGATGCTTAGGGTTGAAGAACAGATGATTTCTAGGCTTTCTCATGTCGAAATTTCTGTGAGTTCAAATGAAGGCGAAGTTAATTTAATCGCTCAAGCGCCAAAGCCAAAAACTTTTGAATCGCGAGTCGAACCAAATTTTTCGCCGGCCAAAAATGAAAATGTTAAAGTGCCAACGGCTCCAATTCGTAGTCATGTCGATCCAGAGAATCGCGATCCGCGAGATCCTTCAACTTGGGGGCAAGTCGGTCGCAACGAGCCATGTCCTTGCAAAAGCGGAAAAAAATATAAAAACTGCCACGGTGCTTAATTGTTAAAAAGAACATAAAAAAATAATAGCTTTTTATGTTTTTATCTTTGAATTCTCCAATAATCTTCTGGATTTTTTATGTAAATAATAATGAAAAATAAGTAAATATATCAAGGCATAAAGTCTAAATGAAAAAATTGATATTTATATAATTCTAAATCCATTAATTCCTTGAAAAAATTTTTAAGATAGATAGTTTTAAGATAATTAAAAATTCCAAATCTTAATTTCAATTTCAATAAAATTTATGAAAAAAATAACTACTTTTTTAGCGATTATTTTTGTCGCCTTAACTTCTTCTAAAATGGCTTTAGCACAAGATGCCTCTAAAGCAGAAAATAAATACACAATAGAAAAAAATCACATCAGCGTAATGTGGATTGCCGATCATTTTGGTTATTCAAAAGTTTCGGGGAAATTTACCGATATTTCTGGAGAAATTGTGTTTGACGAAAAAAAACCACAAGACTCTTCAGTGCAAGTTGAAATCAAAACTGATAGCATCGCAACTGGATTGCCTAAGTTTGAAGATCATTTAAAAAGTAAAGATTTTTTCGATGTAAAAAATTTCCCAACTGCCAAATTTGTTAGTAAAAAAATTATCGTTGAAGGCAAGGAAAATAAAGCTCAAATCGTCGGTGATTTAACTTTGCTTGGAGTTACTAAAGAAGTAATTTTGAAAGCTGAATTTAACAAATCGGCGCCAAATCCAATGAGCCAAAAACCTACAATTGGTTTTAGTGCAAAAACTACCATCAATCGTTCAGATTTCGGCATGAAATATGCTTTGCCGGGAGTTGCTGATAAAGTTGAATTAGTAATTGAAGTTGAAGCAAATCGCTAATTTTTAGTCGATTTAATTTAATAAAAAATGGCGAGATTTTTATTAATCTCGCCATTTTTGTTTGAATTTTTTCTTTATAATTAATTCTTCAAAACTTTCTTGATGCTTTCGATTTATTCTTTATAATACGCTGTTTAGTTTCAAAAATAATCTTT
>CAMDCJ010000010.1 GCA_945890035.1 Rickettsia typhi | reverse complement strand
CAATCCTACCAACGCTTTGGTCGATTTTTCTAAAGTTCGCAAAGCGGTCGATAATTTTAATCAACAAAATAATTGTGAAATTCCAATTATTTGCGACAACACTTTGCTCGGTCCAGTTTTTCAAAAACCTCTTCTTCATGGAGTTGATTTGGTATGCTATTCTCTAACCAAATATATCGGCGGACATAGCGATTTAGTAGCAGGCGCGGTGGTTGGTAAAAAATCTTTGATGGAAAAAATTCGCTCTGCTCGCATTGCATTTGGCTCGCATCTTGATCCGCATTCTTCATGGATGATTGGTCGCTCTTTGGAAACTTTATATTTAAGAATGAATCGTGCCACCGAATCAGCGGAAAAAATTGCTGATTGGTTAAAGCAAAATTACCCGCAAATTAAAATTTATCATTCTAAATATTTGCACGAAAAAAACTACCAAGAAACCTTTAAAAATCAGTGTCTAGGCTATGGAAGCACTTTTGCATTTATGATTAATAGTGGTCGCAAAAACGCTTTTAAATTTATTAATTCTTTGAGAATTTTTAAATCGGCGGTGAGTTTGGGTGGAACCGAATCTTTGGTTTGCCACCCTGCCTCGACTACTCATTCAGGCTTAAGTGAAGAATTGCGCGATAAATTTGAAATTTCCGAAGGCTTGATTCGTTTGTCAATTGGCATTGAAAATCCTGACGATTTAATTGCAGATTTAAAAATTGCTTTCGCGCAAATTGAACTTTAAAAATTCCAAAATTTTATAAAAATAACGCCACAAATAATATGATTAAAATTACAACATTCAATGTAAACTCAGTAAAGGCAAGACTTCCTAGACTTCTCGAATGGTTAAAATCTTCAAATCCCGACATTGTTTGTTTACAAGAATTAAAATGCGAAGAAAATGCTTTTCCCTTTGAAGCCTTGCTCGACGCCGGCTATAATTCAGCGGTTTACGGACAAAAAACTTATAATGGCGTCGCCATTTTATCAAAATATAAAATTGAAGATGTGGTTAAAGGCTTGCCCGATTTAGACGCAAATTCTGGCATTGATGGCGGCGAAGATTTACAAGCTCGTTATATCGAAGCGGTAATTTCTTTCAAGACTGGCGCGCTTCGCGTCGCTTCGGTTTATGTTCCAAATGGCGGTGGCGATTTGAATGAAGGCGAAAAATTGGAAGATTCAAGAAAATTTATTTACAAAATAAAATTTCTTGAAAGGCTTCGCGCTCACATTTCTAATATTTCGAATTACGATGAAATGCAAATTTTTGGTGGCGATTATAATGTTGCATGTGAAACAATTGATATTTTTGATCCGCAAAAATTTGCCGGACAAATTTTATTTCATCCGCAAGAAAGACAAAAATTTCGCGAGCTTTTGAATGTTGGCTTGATCGATTCTTATCGCGCCAAATATCCGCATAATCAAGCTTTTAGTTGGTGGGATTATCGTGGCAACTCTTACACTCAAAATAAAGGTGCGCGAATTGATTATTTGTTAATCTCGCCAAATTGCGCCGATAAAATTATCGATTGCGACATCGAGGATAAAAATGTCCGCGACCAAGAAAAAGCCTCGGACCATTGTCCGGTTTGTTTGAAGATTTCGAATTAAAATTTATTTTTTCAAAGCAAATCGTGGCGAATCTGCTTTGAAATTTTATTAAAATATTTTATAAACTAGCCAAAGCCTGATTTAAATCTTGCGAAATATCTTCAAAATCTTCAATCCCAATTGAAAGCCTAATATAATCCTCGCTTACTCCCGTAGCAATTTGTTCGTCTTTTGACAATTGTTGATGAGTAGTTGAAGCGGGGTGAATTACTAAAGATTTAGCATCGCCGACATTGGCAACTAAAGAAAATAATTTGAGATTGTCGATAAATTTAATTCCCGCCTCTTTTCCTCCTTTGATACCAAAGCCGATGATTGAGCTAGTTCCTTTGGGCATATATTTTTTTGCTTTTTGATATTCGCTACTCGATGGCAAATTTGGATAATTAACCCAAGAAACTTTCGAATGTTTTTCTAAAAATTCTGCAACTTTTAAAGCATTCTCCGAATGTCTCGCCATTCTTAAATGCAAGGTTTCCAAGCCTTGTAAAAATAAAAATGAGTTGAAGGGTGAAATGGCACAACCAATATCACGAAGTAAAGTTACTCTCGCCTTAATAATATACGCAATATTCCCAAGAGGAGCTAAAGCCTCAACGAAATTTAGATTGTGATAACTTGGGTCAGGATCGGCAATTAAGGGAAATTTACTTTTACCATCTTCTTGAATCGTCCAATCAAATTTTCCTGAATCAACAATAAGTCCGCCGATCGAAGTTCCGTGTCCGCCAATAAATTTTGTCGCCGAATAAACTATAATATCGACGCCGTGATTGAAGGGTTTAAAAATATATGGACTCAAAGTATTGTCGAGAATGAAAGGTAAATTATGCGAATGAGCAATTTTTGTAACCCCGTCGAAATCAGTAATATTAAGCTTCGGATTGCCAATTGACTCGGCGTAAATCAACTTAGTTTTGTGATTAACATATTTCGAAATTTCTTCGGGTTTGTTAGAATCAACAAAATTAGTTTTAATTCCGAGCCTTGCGAGAGTATGTTTCAACAAGTTAAAAGTTCCGCCATATAAATTATCAAAAGCAATAATTTCATCTCCCGCTTGAGCAATATTTAAAATCGCCAAAGAAATGGCGGACTGCCCCGAAGAAACGGCCAGAGCCCCGACTCCGCCCTCCAACTCCGCAATTCTTTTTTCAAAAACATCGGTGGTTGGATTCATCAATCTCGTATAAATATTACCAAATTCTTTTAGTGAAAAAAGATTGCCGGCATGTTCGGCGTTTTTAAAATTATATGAGGTTGTTTGATAGATAGGAACTGCTCTAGAGCCAGTAGTTGGGTCGGGAGTTTGTCCGCCATGAAGTAAAATTGAGTCATCTTTAAGTTTCATAAATAAATTATTTTAATTTGATAAAAATATTCTAAAAATTGAGAATATGTGAAAGAGAAATTGAGGATGTTATTTACAACAGCAAAGAGCGCCGAGCGTGATGCTTTTAATTGAACCTGAAGATGTTTTAATAATTTTGACTAATTGCATTTTCTAATTTATTTTTTTAATAATTTATTTTAAAATTTAATAAGTTCAATAAATTTTTTTAATTTATTTTTAAAATTGTAAAAAAATGTTAAATTTTGAAAATAGTTTCCACGATCAATTTTCTAACGATTTTTATCAAAAAATCGCTCCTAAAAATTTCTCCAAAGCAGATTTGGTGTATCTCAATGCCGATTTGGCTCATGAATTAAATTTTGCAAAAAAAGATTTAAAAAAATCAGAAATTAGAGAAATTTATAAACAAATTTTTTCGGGGCAAAAAATTCATGCGACTTCGATTCCAATCGCTTTGGCTTACGGTGGTCATCAATTCGGCAATTTTGTGCCACAGCTTGGCGATGGTCGCGCGGTTTTGCTTGGCGAAATTGTTCACAATTCTCAACGCTTCGATGTTCAATTGAAAGGAAGTGGGCCAACTAAATTTTCCCGAAGGGGTGATGGACTCATGACCTTAGGTTCTGCAATTCGCGAGGTGATTATTGGCGAAGCCTTGCATTATTTACAAATTCCGGCGACGCGAATTTTAACTTTGTGCTTAACTAACGAGCCAGTTTATCGTCAAGAAATCAACGAGGGAGCGGTTATTTCGCGAGTTGCCAAAAGTCATATTCGCGTTGGGACTTTTGAATATTTCGCTTCCAAAGGCAACAAGCAAGCCATTCAACAGCTTTGCGATTATGTCATAAATCGCCATTTTCCGCAAGAAAATTCCTCGTCAAAATCAATTACAAAATTATTTAGCGATATTGTTTTTACTCAAGCTAATTTAATTGCAAAACTGCAGGCGAATGGCTTTATTCATGGCGTCATGAATAGTGATAATATGGCGATAAGTGGACAAGCGATTGATTTCGGGCCTTGCGCTTTTTTGGACGAGTATGATTCGAAAAAAGTTTTTAGCGCCATTGATCGAAATGGTCGTTACGCCTACGAAAATCAGATTAAAATAGCTCACTGGAATTTGTGGATTTTGGCAAATTGCCTCTCTTTAATTCATCAAAATTCTCAAGAATTATTAGAAATTTTAAATTTATTTCAGCAAAAATTTGAGGAAAATTATCATAAAATTATGGCGAAAAAACTCGGTTTTGAGAAACAAATTCCGCAAAAATTAATTGCCGATTTTTTAGAAATTCTTCAACAAAAAAATTGTGATTATCACCAAAGTTTTTTTAATTTAAGCGACGATTTATTGCGCGAAGAGCCTCTGACAATAAAGGGTGAGGAATATCATAAATGGTTTTCATCTTGGCGTGATTTATTGCAACAAGAATATGATTTTAACGACAAAAATATTTTTGTAAAAATTTCCAAAAAAATGCGGGCCAATAATCCATTCATCATTGCGCGAAATCACATTGTGCAAGAAGTTATAAATGCGGGCAATAATTTGGATTTTCAACCGCTTGAAAATTTTTTAAAAGTTTTAAAAAAACCCTTTCATTATGATGAAAAAAATATTTTTTATCACACTCCTCCAATCAAGGAGCAAAGGGTTTTACAAACTTTTTGTGGGACATAAAATGCTTTTATATAAACTAAATTTCTCATCACAAATTTAGTTTAAATATTAAAATCATTCAAAAATTTCTTCAAATTTTTTTCCGAGATTTCTTCAGGATTCGAGCCCTTTTTATTAATATATTCAGCTTTTTGATCTAATATTTCCGGCACTTTCATCGATAAAATATAATTCGGTCTTCTGCCTTCGATTAATTTTTCTTTTTGAAGTTTTTTGCCTCGCCTTCATCAACCTCTTCTCCTAAGCCTTTTTGAATTTTATCCAAAAGAATTATTTTTGGAATATCAAAGCTAGGGTGATTTCTTAAAATTTCAGAGAATTTTTAATTATTATTTGAACTTTATAAATCACTTTATGATTTATTTTATGACAAATCCGATTTTTTTGGATCCAGCGTTTTCAAGGGTTAGATAGGTTTTTACTACTAATTTACTACTAATTTACTACTAATTTACTACTAATTTACTACTAATTTCCACAATGGAATTTTATCTGTTCCAAAGTTTTTTATTATATTTTTCTTATTTAATTTGTACAAAATATAATTAATTTTTCTCGCCTTCTGTTTTTCATTCAAAATTCCCGGTAAATACTTCCAAACCAAATCATTTATTTGCTTTCTGTTTTGCCCATTTGGAAAATTTTTTAAATGTTTAATTATAAAATTACTAATTTCATCATCGGTAAAACCTTTTTTTTCGGTATGCTCAACCTCTCTGCCCAACATTTCCGCCACTTTCGTCGATAAAATATAATTCGGTCTTCTACCTTCAATTAGTTTTTCTTTAGCAAGTTTTCTTGCCTCATCCTCATCAACTTCCGCACCTCGCTCTTTTTGAATTTTATCCAACATGATGGTTTTGTAAAACTCCATATCACCTTTATTTATCAATATCTCGGTAAATTTTTTATCGATTTCTTTGCCATAAATTTCTAATCCAGTTTCATCATCATTATTATTGTAAGAATAAGTTGGAAGTGGAAAATATTTTTTTCTTTGAGTCTCATACATAGTTTTAACTCCCGAACCAAGTTTATCAATCATCCCAAATTCTCTCATCGCGTCAACCAAGGCTTTATTTCTATATTTGCTTGCCACAGATTTTATATCTAAAACATAATCTTCAGCCTTGCCATCGTAAAAATTCCCAGCATTTGTAAAAATTAATTTATCAATTTTTTCTACAATTGTTATTCTTTTGCCAGCAAAATAATTTTGATGAGCGATGCAATTGTGAAGAGCTTCGAGAAAAACTTTTTGATCATATTTATCAACCTCTCGAGCGATTAATTCATTTGCCGGATAAATTTTATATTTAGGATTTCTAATCATATTCCAAGCTTGCGAAGTTGACAAAATTAATGGTGGTGAAAAATATTGTGAAGCTTTTTCCTCAAGAGTATCTAGTCTCCAAAGAATTTCTACCGAATCGCTAGAATTTTTTAATTTATAGGCACTTTCTTTTTTCCCAAGCAAAACCAAGCAAGCATTTATTAATTTTGAATCTTTTATCAGACCTACCCTTTCTAAGAAAGTTTTAATATTCCAATTTTTAATATTTAATTTTGGATTTTTTTCTTTGTAGCGACCCATCGCCAGTTGCAAAGCTTCATAATCAAGGTCGTCGATGTTGGCATCTTCTACAGCAATTGCCGACCAATCATTTCCAAATAAAGCAATTTTTTCTAAAATTTTATTTAAATCCGAAGATTCATAAAGATTGACATTATGGCTCCCAACCCTATACCACGCCATCAAATTTTTATTTTTATACTGAGCAAACCTTCCTTTAGCACATGGTATTTGATAAATGACAATATTTTTTTCTTCAACTTCAAATTTATAAATTTTAAAATCTCGCGAATTGCCAAACCAGCTTTCGATTTTTATTTTTAAATCTTTCTCATCTTTATTGTTATGGGTTCCTAATATGCTTCCATTATCACTGACTCCAAAAACCATATAACCAAAATCTTCGTTGTGAAGGGTCGCAGAATTTGATAATGCCGAGTAATATTTTAAAAAATCATCTATTTTAAAATAATTTTCTTTAAACTCGACATATTCACATTCTCCTAACTTAAGAAGGCTTTTCAGTATTTTTTTTAATTCTTTTTCGTTCATATTTTAAATCTTAATATTTGTGGTGAAAAAATTAAATTATTAAACGATTTTTTGACCAGTTCCCGCCCAATCTTTAATGAAAGTTTCAATACCTTTATCGGTAAGTGGATGTTGTGCTAATTGTTTAATAACTTTGGCAGGAATTGTGGCAACATGAGCGCCAAGCTTTGCCGATTCAACGATGTGAATTGGATTACGCACCGAAGCTACCAAAACTTGCGTTTTAAAATTTTCGTAATTGTCGTAAATTTCGCAAATTTCGCCGATCAAATTTAAGCCATCTTGTCCGATATCATCAAGTCTACCAACGAAAGGTGAAACGAAAGTTGCGCCCGCTTTGGCGACGAGAATCGCTTGGGCTGCAGAAAAACACAAAGTGACATTAGTTTGAATTCCTTTGTTAGAAAAATAACGACAAGCCTTGATGCCATCCATCGTCAAAGGCAATTTTATGCAAACATTTTTAGCAATTTTGCTTAAAATTTCACCTTCGCGAACCATTGATTCATAGTCGATCGAAGCCACTTCAGCACTAACTGGGCCATTAACTTCTGCACAAATTTCAGCAATTACTTCTTGAAATTTTCGTCCCGATTTGGCGATTAAAGTTGGATTAGTAGTTACGCCATCAATCAATCCGTAAGCATTGAGCTCTTTGATTTCAGAGATTTCTGCGGTATCAACAAAGAATTTCATAAATTTTAATAATTAAGGTTGGAAGAAAATTTTTTTACTTTATTATTTTAAAAAAATAATTCTTCAATTCAACTTATTAAAATCATATTATGACAAAATTTGCGCAAATAATTTTGCCTAACGCTCTTAATGATGATTTTACTTATTTTGCCCTAGATAATCAACAAATCGGCGATGTGGTTTTAGTTGAATTCGGACGCCAAAAATTGTGGAGCATTGTTATTTCTTTGCATGATGATGTGCCAAGTAATTTTGATGTTAAAAAAATTAAAAAAGTTTTAGAAATTCATCAAAAATTAAAACTTACTTTAAATCAAATTAAATTTATTGAAGCGATTTCGTCTTACAATCTAGCAAGTCGAGGCTTAGTATTAAAAAGCTTTATTGGCATTTTAAATTCCGATAAAGTTCAAAAAGAATCTGCGCCTTTATATCACGAAATTAACGAAAAAAATTTCCATTTAAAAACTTTATTGCCCGAACAACAAAAAATTTATAATGAAATTTGTCAAGATTTAAAAAGCTCGCAAACCTTCTTGATTGACGGCGTAACCGGCTCCGGCAAAACCGAAATTTATTTTGCAATTATCGCTGAAATTTTAAAAAAAAATAGCTCTTCGCAAATTTTAATTTTATTACCCGAAATCGCTCTAACCAGCCAATTACTAAGTCGTTTCGAGGAACAATTTGGCTTTCGTCCCGCGCTTTGGCATTCGAAAATTTCCAAAAAACACAAAAGAGAAATTTATTTTGGGGTAACGAGTGGCACCACTAAAGTCTTGATTGGAGCACGATCTTCATTACTTTTACCTTTTAAAAATTTACGCTTAATTGTTATCGACGAAGAACATGACAGCTCATTCAAACAAGAAGATATTTTTAATTTTCATGCTCGCGATATGGCGATTTTCAAAAGCAAATTAGAAAATTTTCCAATCATTTTATCTTCAGCAACGCCAGCACTTGAAACCTATAACAACGCCAAAAACGGCAAATATAAACAATTTTTATTAACACAAAAATTTGGCACTAAAAATGTCATTGATTTTGTTGATTTGCGTCAAGAAAAAATTGAAAATAATCATATTTTATCACGAAAATTACGCGAAGAAATTGCTAAAAGTTTATTACAAAAAAAACAAAGTTTATTATTTTTAAATCGTCGTGGATATTCTCCCGTAACACTTTGTAAATCTTGTGGGAAAAAATATGATTGCCCAAATTGTGATTTTCATTTGGTTCTTCATAAACATAAAAATTCATTAATTTGTCATCATTGCGGACATCAAGAAAAAGTTTCAAAAAATTGCAAATATTGTAATGAAGAAAATTCTTTAACCAGCATTGGAACTGGGGTTGAAAAACTTCACGAGGAAGTTAAATTTGTTTTCCCTGATGCCAATATTGCTTTGGTTAATAGTGATGATATTAAAAGTTTTGAGGATGCCGAAAAAATTGTTAAAGATATTTCATGTGGAACAATTGACATAATTATAGGAACGCAAATGATTTCAAAAGGCTATGATTTTGCCAATTTGAATTTAGTTGGAATTGTCGATGCCGACTCAATGCTTTACTCTTCCGATCTGCGCGCTCTGGAAAGAGCTTATCAAGTTTTTACCCAAGTAATGGGAAGAGCCGGGCGTCGCGACGAAAGTGGTAAAATTATTATCCAGACTTTCAACCCACAAAATTTACTTTTTGAAAAAATTGCGCTCGACGATAAAAAGAACTTTTATGATTTTGAATTAAATAATCGTCATCAATTAAATCTTCCGCCTTTTTCACAAATGGCAAAATTTGAAATTAGCGCTTTAAACGAACAAGAAGCCAAGAATTTTGCGAAAAATTTAATAAAATATTTCCCAATTGACGAAAAAATTGAAATTTTTGGACCCGCGCCAGCTCCGCTTCAAAAGCTCAAAAACCGTCATCATTTTTTAATTCATTTAAAGGTTGATAAAAAAGTTAATTTACAAAAATTAATTAATGACATAACCTCAAAAATTGAGATTCCAAACAAATATAGATTACGAATAAATATTAATCCTTTTTAACTAAATTTAATAAAAAATGATTTATAAATTTATAACAAAAACTTTTATTTTAATTTTCTTAACATCTTTCAACGCTTACTCACAAAGCGAAATGTCTCAAAATATTTCTAGAGAATTCACAAAAATAATTTTATCACCCGAAAAAATTACTAAAAATGATTATAATAATTTTTGGAAACAAACCGGAATTAAATCTCGAGAAGAAAAAATGAATCTTATCGTTACTATGAAAAATAGTTTTGTAGCGGTTCAAGAATACAATAAGGATGTTTGGGATTGCGCTGAAAAATCTTGGATTGCTAATAAAGAAATTGATTGCGCAAAACTTAAAAAAAGCACCAATACTCTTAAAAATATTTTTTACAATTCGCCAGAAATCGATAAATTTAAGGAAATGGAAAAAAATTTTACCGAACTTATAAAAGTATCTTCGAAACGCGGGATTGATAACGACAAAAATAATAGTTCAAAAAATTTTAAACAAATTACTTTAGCAGATATTCAAAAAACTAAGGAGGATACTAAAAAAATATTAGACCGCGCCGATGTAATTCTTCAACCGGAATTTATTGGTTCAGGACTCTAACTCTCCGTAGTATAATTTGGTGATTCAGAAGTTATAGTTATTGAATGCGGATGCGATTCTCTTAATCCTGAATTGGTAATTCTTACAAATTCACAATTTCTGCGCATATCTTCTATATTGGCGTTGCCAGTATAACCCATCGCCGACTTTAAGCCACCAACCAACTGATGAATTACATCAACGACAGAGCCCTTGTAAGGAACTCGCCCCTCAACGCCCTCTGGCACTAATTTCATTTTATCCGCAACATCTTGTTGAAAATAACGATCGGCCGAACCGCGAGCCATCGCTCCAAGAGAACCCATTCCACGATAAACTTTATAAGATCGACCTTTAAATAAAACGATTTCGCCGGGCGTTTCTTCAGTTCCCGCCAACAAACCTCCGAGCATTACAGCGCTGGCTCCACCAGCAATTGCTTTTGCCAAATCTCCTGAAAATCTAATGCCTCCATCAGAAATTACTGGGAGTTTTACTTTTTCACAAAACTCCATTACATCCAAAAGCGCAGAAAATTGTGGAACTCCAACGCCAGCAATAATTCGAGTTGTGCATATTGAACCAGGTCCAATTCCAACTTTAACACCATCAACACCAGTATCAAAAAGCGCTTTGGCAGCTTCTTTTGTAGCGATATTGCCCGCAATAATTTCTTGTTTTGGATAAAGTCTTTTTAACTCTCTTATGGTTTCAATTACACCTCTGGAGTGACCATGCGCGGTGTCGACAACCAAAATATCAACATGTTCTTCGATTAAACTTTCTGCCCTTTTGATGCCATCTTTACCAACCCCAGTTGCGCCCGCAACCAATAAACGCCCTTCTTTATCCTTTGAAGCGAATGGAAATTGTTTAGTTTTTTCTAAATCTTTTCCTGTCATCAAACCAATACAATTATTATCGTTATCAACAATGATAATTCTCTCAATTTTATTTTTATGTAAAAGATTTTTGGCTTCCAATTTAGTAACGCCGAGCTTTGCAGTAATAAGATTTTCCTTAGTCATCAAGTCTTTAACGAGCTGTTTTTTATCATGAGCAAATCGCACATCACGATTAGTCAAGATTCCAACCAATTTTTTAGAGCCATTTTTTACAACAGGAATTCCTGAAATTCCATATTGTTTCATTAATTGTAAAGCATCGCCAAGAGTTTCTTCGGGAGTTATAACAACTGGATCAACCACCATTCCCGATTCAAATTTTTTAACTCTTCTAATCTCGTTAGCCTGATCTTTTATTGATAAATTTTTATGAATGCAACCAATCCCACCGCTTTGCGCCATGGCAATTGCTAAGCGACTTTCAGTTACGGTATCCATCGCCGCAGAAATTATTGGAATTTCGATTGAAATATTTTTGGTAATTTTTGTTCTAGTGTTTGTTTCGCTTGGAAGAACTTCAGAATATAGAGGCTTAAGCAAGACATCATCAAATGTTAAGGCTGGTGATGATGTTTCGATAATTTTGCGATTATTTGTCATGATTTTGCTACCTATAATTTAATTTTAATTCTTGTTTTATAAATCAATAAACTTAAAAATTAGTTAAGTTTTTAAAATAAAAATTGTAGCAACAAATTATCGCTCAACAAAAAATAAAACTCAATGCTAATTTAATAATATAATAAATTATGGCCTCTCTTATTGAAAAACTTTGCTTAGAAAAAAATATAAAACTAACCGAAAATAGAAAAATTATTGCCAAAGTTATATCGAAAAGTATCGACCATCCAGATGTCGAAGAAGTTTATCAGCGTGCTTCAAAAATTAATAATAAAATTGGCATCGCCACAGTTTATCGCACCGTAAAAATGCTTGAAGAATCAGGAATTATTGCCAAGCACGACTTCTTAAACAAGGGGCGGGGGCGCTATGAATTTCTTGAAAATGATGACCATCACGATCACTTGGTTGACATTACCAACGATGAAGTTATAGAATTTTATAATGAAGAAATTGAAAAATTAAAAGTGAAAATTGCGCATGATCATGGCTATGAACTAATTGGTCATAAACTTGAGTTATATTGCCGACCAATTGTTAAAAAAAATTAAAATAATTTATGGCGGTTTATACAAAAATAACTTCTGAAGAACTTGCTTTGCACCTTACTAATTACGATATTGGTGAACTTGTTGAATTCAAAGAAATAATTGACGGTATTGATAATTCTAATTTCATCGTCAAGACTTCAAAAAACACTTTTATTTTTACAATTTTTGAGTCACGAATTGATAAAAATAGCTTGGATTATTTTATTAATTTTAAAGAGCATTTATCTTCAAAAAATATTTCTTGTCCGACGCCAATTAAATCAAAAAATCTACAAACAATTCTTGATTTTAAAAATAAAAAAACTGTCTTGGTTAGCTTCTTAAATGGCCTCACCTTAAAAGCGCATGAAGATGGATATTTCTATAATATAACCAACAATCATTGCTTTCAAATCGGTTCAATTCTTGCTAAAATGCATTTGGCTTCAATTGATTTTAAATTAGTTCGTCAAAACGATTTAGCGATTAAAGATTTTGAGAATTTATTTAATAAATTTAAGCATTTAATTGATGCTTACGATCCGAATTTAAATAAATTAATTTCTAAAACTTTAACAACATTAAACACCTCGTGGAATATTGATTTAGAATCTATTCCATGTCATTTAGATTTATTTCCTGACAATGTTTTTTTTGACGAAAGCAAAAAAATTAGTGGCATAATTGATTTCTATTTTTCAGCAAATGATTTATTGATTTACGATTTTGCTATAGTTGTCAATGCTTGGTGCTTTGATAAAACTACCTTCAATTTTGATAAATTTGATTCTTTATTAAATTCTTACCAAAAAATAAGACCCTTTAGCTCAAAAGAACTAAATTTTTTAGAAACCGCTTTAATTGGTGCATCGATGCGATTCCTATTGACAAGGCTTCACGATATGTTTTTTACACCCAAAGATTCTATTGTGAAAATTAAAAATCCCCTTGAATACAAAGAAAAGCTTTTATTTTTTATTAATAACAAAATATTACACAATGATAAATTATAATTTTTTTGGCAGAGAATGCGTTATTGACCAAGATTTAAATGATCGAACTGATTTAAATCAAAAACTCAATGATTTAAATTTCAAATTTGGAGAAGTTCTGCTATTAAATCAAGTTCACGGAAAAGATGTTGTTGTCGTTGACGACATTAAAAAAATTCATGGCATTCAAAATTTACCAAAAGCTGATGGAATCGTTACTAACTTAAAAAATATTGCGCTTGGAATCGTCACCGCTGATTGCGCACCAATAATTTTTTATGATGAAGAAAATCATGTTATCGGAGCTTGTCATGCTGGCTGGCGAGGGGCAAAATTAGGAATTATTCAAGAAACCGTAAAAAAAATGCACGATTTGGGTGCTAAGGATATTCGCGCAATAATTGGACCAATGATTCAGCCATATTCTTATCAAGTTTCGGTAGATTTTTACAATGAATTTTTATCAGAAGATCCAAGTAATCTAAGATTTTTTAAGGAAACTTCCGAATCAATTCGCTGGAATTTTAATTTACCCAACTATATCGAAGGTAAACTTTCCAAGAGCGGTATTAGCGACATTGAAAATTTGATGATAGATACTTACACTAATCATCAAAAATATAGTAGCTACAGAAGATTTTGTCACGGTAGCGAAGAAAGTCGCGGAAGAAATGTTTCGGTTATTTGCCTAAACTAAATTTGTTCTTTTTTTAAAATCTCTTTTACGAGCTTTAAATAAGCAACCGAGCCGGTGCATTTAGAATCGTAAATTATTCCCGGTAAGCCGTAAGATGGTGCCTCAGAAAGCTTCACATTTCTTGGAATATAACTTTCGTAAACCTTGTCTCCTAGAAAATTACGCACATCTTCTTCAACTTGCTCAGTAAGCTTGTTACGCTTATCATGCATTGTTAAAATTATTCCACTAATTGCTAAATTTTGATTTAAATTATCTTTAATTAAACCAACAGTGTTTAATAAATGACTCAAGCCTTCGAGGGAAAAAAACTCGCATTGCATTGGAATCAATATTGAGTCAGAAGCACAAAGGGCATTTAGGGTTAAAAGTCCTAAAGATGGCGGACAATCTATAATTATAATATCAAAATCTACAACAATTTTTTCTAAAGAATTTTTTAACAAAAACTCTCTGTGTTCGATATTAACCAATTCTACTTCCGAAGCAGATAAGTCAACCGTCGAAGTAATGATTTTTAAATTAGGTATTTTTGTTTTAATAATCGCTTCCGAAGCATCAATTTGACCGATAATAACTTCATAAATCGTATTATGTCGCTCATTGACATCCACCCCGAGACCCGTGCTGGCATTGCCTTGCGGATCCAAATCAATTAATAAAACTTTTTTTCCTATTGCGGACATTGCGGTGGCGATATTTATTGCCGTCGTTGTTTTGCCAACTCCACCTTTTTGATTTACAATTGAAAATATTTTAGCTTTTTTAATATTATCTTGCTGATCCATATAATTTATAAATTTGGGTTTTGGATTGATAGCTTCAAACTAAGTTCGTTAAATAATTTGTCAATTCGTTTCACATGAAACAATCAAAAAATACTTTATATTTTTCTTAAAAAATTTACATATATTGTTGACCCAACGGCATCTATTTTCTTATCAAGACACTCTATCAAATAGCATCCACCCTTGGCAATTGGATAGCGGAAATCGCCCGCAAATATATCGAAGGCTATTTTGGTGTGATAGCTAAATTTATTATCTCCGAACAAATCAAAATTGAATTTTATTTCTTTAAAATTTTTCTGCAAAAAAATCATCAATTCTTTTGCATTATTAAGATTGGCAATAATTTCTGGAGCTGAGAATTTATCTCTAATTTTAGCGTCCAAATTTTCAAAATTACTATTTTCCAAAACTATTTCAGAAATTAATTCATTATGCTCTTTTGCTAAAACTTTTATATCTGAAATTCTTTTGTTAATAATCGCATCTCTTAAATTATCCTTATCGTCAACTTCAATATTTTTTAAAAATATCTCTAAAAAATCTGGCAGTGAAATTGAAATATTTAAATCATTAATTTTTATTTTATCTAACGCGATGAGGGTGTCTTTTATAACTTCGAAGCAAGATTTAATGTCTTTTGAACCAATTATTTCGCATCCAACTTGAGTTTGTTGACGCTCGCGATAAATTTCATCACTATTTACACAAATCACATCACCATAATAACATAATTTTATTGGTATTTTAAATTCATTGTCGTGAGAGGAAATATATTTTGATATTTGCGTCGTAATATCATCTCTAAAAAAAAGATTTTTACCAGAAATATTATCAACAAATTTAAAGGTATTATTTAATTTTCTTTCATCATAATATTCCTCAAACTCCACTAAGGATGTCTTTATTAACTCATAATCGCTTGCCATGAAGCTTTCTAAAGTCAATTTGGTATATTCGTAATTTTTTTTCGCCTCGCTAGTGTCAAGGTCATAAAATCCCAAAGGCAATAATCTTTTTTTACTCTTCATAATTATTTTTTATAAATTTTTGCAAATTCAACATATCAAGCCAAGTCAATCTTTTTTTTGCAGATTGACGCATTAAAAAAGAAGGATGGAAAATAGTAAATATTTTAGTTTTGTTTTCTAAAAATTGTGGAGAAAAATCAATAAATTGACCACGAATCTTACTTATTGTTTCAGAAGTATCAATTATTGCATTCATTGCGGTGGCACCGACTAGAATTATTATTTTTGGCTTAAAAAGCTGTAAATGCCTTTCAACAAAAGGTCGACAAATCGCTAATTCTTCTTCGGTTGGACGACGATTGCCTGGTGGTCGCCAAAAAATTACGTTAGTTACGCAATAATCTTTCTCGCGAGTTAAATTTATAGAGTTAAACATCGCCGTTATCATCTCGCCCGAATCACCGCAAAAAGGTATTCCTCGCAGATCTTCATGATTACCGGGGGCCTCTCCGATAACCATAATTTTCGAATCAGAATTACCATCGACAAAAACCGTGTTGGTTGCCATTTTTTTAAGATTACATCCATCGAAATTTTCAATAATTTCTTTTAACTCACTCACGGTTTGAGCTTTATTTGCCAATAATCGAGCATTTTCAACGATTTGATTTAAAGGCAAAAATTTTTCATCGGTATTTAACGATTTATTTTCCATAAAATTTATTTGATTTTTCTTTGCCAATTCCGCTAATGCATGAGATGTGGAAGTAATATTTTTAATATTTGAAATAATTGGCGAATCTTGGATTTGTAAGTTCTCTAAGTCTTTTTTCTTCACCGGCTCTATTATTTCTTGAACAATCGCGGGTGTTTTTGGTATATTTGAAGTCACAACTAAATCTTGTGTTTGTGGAGATTTTTCACTTTGGCTTTTAGCAATTTTCACAAAGTTCACCTCATTATTTATCTTTAATTTATCAGTTGGCTCTTCTGAAAATGTTTCGTTCAATTCATTTTGCTCGTAAAACTCTAAAACATCAAAAAAATTATATTTAGGTTTCATCGGCATTAAATAATTTTTTTAATAAATTTTTGAAAATCATCGGTTTTTTCAAAGTTTTTATAAACAGAAGCAAAGCGTACGAAAGCAACCTTATCAAGCTTTTCAAGAGAACTCATGACTATTTCTCCAATTTTGGAAGATAAAATTTCGGTTTCATTTTCAACCTCGAGTTGGCGAACAATATTATTCACGAGTCTTTCGACTTGCAATTCGGAAACAGGGCGTTTTCTGACCGCCATTTCGATTGATTTTTTCAATTTTTCTGGATCAAAAATTTTCTTGTCGCCATTTTTTTTAATAACGGTGATTTCGCGGAGTTGAATTCTTTCAAATGTTGTAAATCTTGAGTCGCAAGCGGGGCAGTATCTTCGTCTTTTTATCGCTTCTCCATCATCGGAAATTCTACTATCTTTTACTTGAGTTTCGAGATTTCCACAAAATGGGCAACGCATATGAAATGCTGAGTTTAAATTTTTGATTCAAAGCTTTGTGGCATAAACGCCATTCTTGATTAGTTTGAGTTAATTAACTAATCAATCAATATTAATAATTTTTCTTCACCTTGCATTTCAGCAAAACCACCTTTTACGGCGATAGTTTTAATGATATTTTGAGAATTATCGTAAAGATGAATATCCCCTTCGCGAAGATTGGAAATTATGGCTTCATGTCCGCGCATAATCCCTAAATCTCCGGAAGTTGATGGAACAACTGCAATGTTGCAGAGGCCCTTAAAAATCAAACCTTCTATTGATACTATTTCAATTTTTAAATCCGACATAAAATAAATTTCCAATCCAATTTAAAATTAATTAGCTATTTTCTTTGAGTATTTTATCACCCTTAGCAATAGCTTCTTCAATGTTTCCAACCATATAGAATGCAGACTCTGGAAGATAATCTAATTCTCCAGCGCATATCGCTTTAAATCCGCTAATTGTATCTTTTAATGAAACCAACTTTCCTGGCGCACCAGTAAATACTTCGGCAACATGGAAAGGTTGTGATAAAAATCTTTGAATTTTTCTTGCGCGGGCAACCGTTAATTTATCTTCTTCAGAAAGTTCATCCATACCAAGAATGGCAATAATATCTTGCAAAGATTTATAGGCTTGCAAAATTTTCTGAACTTCTCTAGCTACTTGATAATGCTCATCTCCAACGATTCTTGGATCAAGAATTCTTGAAGTTGAATCAAGTGGATCAACCGCTGGATAAATTCCGATTTCGGCAATCTGACGAGATAAAACTGTCGTGGCATCAAGATGCGCAAATGAAGTTGCGGGAGCAGGGTCAGTTAAATCATCAGCAGGTACATAAATCGCTTGAACTGAAGTAATTGAACCATTTTTAGTTGAGGTAATTCTTTCTTGCATCGCACCCATTTCTGTGGCAAGTGTTGGCTGATAACCAACCGCAGAAGGAATCCTTCCAAGAAGAGCCGACACTTCTGAACCAGCTTGAGTAAAGCGGAAAATATTGTCGATAAAAAATAACACGTCGCGACCTTCTTTGTCACGGAAATATTCAGCTTGAGTAAGACCTGTTAAAGCAACGCGGGCACGGGCTCCAGGTGGCTCGTTCATTTGTCCATAAACCAAGGCAACTTTAGAATTTTTGAAATTTTTTATATCGATAACTCCTGAATCAATCATTTCATGATAAAGATCGTTACCTTCACGAGTTCTTTCGCCGACTCCAGCAAATACCGAATATCCACTGTGAGCTTTGGCAACGTTGTTGATTAATTCCATAATCAAAACTGTTTTACCAACACCAGCACCACCAAATAATCCAATTTTTCCACCTTTAGAATATGGAGCGAGAAGATCAATAACTTTAATTCCGGTTTCAAGAATTTCGGTATCAGTTGCTTGATCAACAAGCAAAGGCGCCGAAGCATGAATTGGATAAAGCTCGCTACAAACAATTTCACCTTTTTCATCGATTGGCTCACCAATCACATTCATAATTCTACCAAGAGTTGCTTCTCCGACGGGGACTGAAATTGGACGACCAGTATCAACAACTTTTGCACCGCGAGTAAGGCCATCAGTTGAATCCATAGCAATGGTTCTAACTGTTTTTTCACCAATATGAAGCGCAACTTCTAAAATGAGTTTTTTACCATCATTTTGACATTCGAGAGCGTTGTAAATGGCAGGCATTTCACCATTTTCAAATTCAACATCTACCACCGCAGAAATAATCTGCGTAACTTTTCCTGTATTTTTCATGTTTAATTAAAATTTATTTCACTACAATTTTTAAATTATAAAACACTCGCAAGCCAATCAAATATAGGCTTAAGAAGTTATTATTTTTATTTTCAATTAATTGTTTTGAGAATTTTGATCGTTAAAATATTGAATTAATTAACGAACACATAATATCATTTTGCTTCGACAATTTAATCTTTCTAACTCAAAGTGCAAGCAAAAAACTAAAAATTTTCAAACATCAAGTTAATAAAATAAATAACCGAGAAATATAAAAAAACTCTTCGCGGATGTGCGAATTTACTTCCCCCGAAGCGATTATTATTAAGCTAAATTTGCAAAACAAATTTAATTAACTGCTTATGAGCTCTAGCTCCCCCCTTGAGGGGGAGCAGGCAATAAAATCGCAACGGTAGTTGCGATTTGAGAGTCGTGGGGGGTCGGAAAACTTAGAGCACCAAAGGGTTTGAGATTATTATAAAAATTAAAAACAAAAAAAATTCAAAGATGGCGATTTCTTGATTTTTTTTAATTTAAAAAATATTTCGATTTTTCCTAAAAAAACCATCCAAAAATTTCAAAAATAATTTAAAAAATCATCAATTCTTGTTTAAAAAATTTATAAATTTGTGGATTAAATTTAAAATCAAGAAATCGTCTTTTTTAAAATTTTTTTTGGCTCTAGAGCATTGATTATATAAGTTTTTCTGACCCCCCACGTCTCCGCGAATTTAACTACCGTTAAATTCTCGGAGCCTGCTCCCCCTCAAGGGGGGAGCTACAGCCTGAAAGCTTTACTAGTATTTTTACTAAGTGTAGGGGTGTAAGCCCTCAATGGGGAGATATAACACCGAAAGCTAGTAAGTTCTTCGCGCCCAAAAAAATAGCCTAAATGGCTATTTTTAGCGAGAAACGGGATTAGGAGCCAAAGGCGACGCAATCCCTGGGGCAAGTCATCTTCGAAATCAAAATGAAATTTTCAATTGAGAAAAGCGATGGAGCGATTCAACTGAAAGCTAAATTTGCGTTAGGTTATTAGCGTTAAAAAAATAGCCTAAACGGCTATTTTTAGCAAATAACGGGATCAGGGTTTCTCGCTTAAAAAAAATAGCCTAAACGGCTATTTTTAGCGAGAAACGGGATTAGGAGCCAAAGGCGACGCAATCCCTGGGGCAAGTCGTCTTCGAAATCAAAATAAAATTTTCAATTGAGAAAAGCGACGACGCCAAGCGACGCAATCCCCGTTGCGAATCTTTTTTGAAAAAAAAGATGAAGCGTTGAGAAAAATTCTTCTCGCATCATTTAAGAGTGGCTTCGATACTATTTTCAATCTTAAATCAGGCGATTGAATTTGAAGGCGAGTCTGCGCAAGCCTACTTAAGTAGGTGCGCAAAGACGAGACCTGATAAATTCTTCTCGCATCATTTAAGAGTGGAAATAGTATATTATTTTAGAACGTTGACGTGCCCCATCTTACGACCTTCTTTGGCCTCTCCCTTATCATATAAATGAATTTTGGCTCGCGGATTATTTTGATATTTTTCAATATCATTAACATCTTCACCGATTAAATTAATCATTTGCCCTTGCGAGTGAAATCTGGTTTCGCCAAGAGCTTTTCCGGTGATAGCGCGAATCAATTGTTCAAATTGCGAAGTAATTGATGCATTCATCGAAAAATGCCCCGAATTATGTGGGCGCGGAGCTAATTCATTAACTAAAATTTTGTTATCAACAATAAAAAATTCAACCGCCATAATTCCAATCAAATCAAGTTTTTCAACTATTTTAGTAGCAGTTTTTTGGGTTTTAATTTTTTGTGGAAGAGATAATTTTGATGGATAAAAACTGCGCTCCAAAATACCATTTTTATGAGAGTTTGTAAGGGGTTCGTAAACTTTTATTTCACCAGTTTTAGAGCGCGCAACAATTACCGAAACTTCAGAATCAAATTTACAAAATTTTTCTAGAATTAAAGGATAATTTTTAACATCTTCGTAAACTTTTTTTGCCGTCTCAATATCTTCTAAAACAAACTGCCCCTTGCCATCATAACCCATTATAGCAGTTTTTAAAATTGCTTTTTTAAAAATCGATAATCCTTTTTCTAAATCATCAAAATTATTTATAACTTTATAATCCGCGGTTTTGATAAGATTTTCGTTAAGAAAATTTTTTTCTAGAATACGATTTTGTGTAATTCTTAAAGTTTCAACACTTGGATATAATTGTGAATTTTGCGCTACAAAATCAGCAGTTTCCAAAGGAATATTTTCAAATTCAAATGTCGCAAAATCAATTGAATCACAAAATTTCTTTAACGAAACTTTATCAAGATAATCGCCCACAATTGTTTGATTAGTAACAAAGCTTGCGGGCGAATCTTTTCGATCGGTAAAAACTACGGTGCGGAGTCCCATCATTTGTGCATAAAAGCAGATCATTCTGCCGAGCTGACCGCCACCGATAATTCCAAGTGTTTTCATTTTTTTTAATTATTATAATACATTTCAAATTCAACGGGATGAGGCATTTGCTCATAACGATCAACTTCTTTAAGTTTTAATTCAATATAGGCGTCAATTTGTTCATTGGTAAAAACATCACCTTGTAACAAAAATTCACGATCTTTATCAAGCGCCGACAAAGCCTCACGGAGTGAACGAGCAACCGTTGGAATTTTGCGCAATTCTTTTTCGCTTGAGTGATATAAATCTTGATTTTTTGGCTCTCCCGGATGAATTTTATTTTTAATTCCATCAAGACCAGCCATCATCAAAGCCGCGCAAGTTAAATATGGATTTGAGGCCGGATCTGGGAAACGAGTTTCAATACGACGAGCCTTTTCGTTCGTAACATGTGGAATACGAATTGAAGCCGAACGATTTTTTGCCGAATAAGCCAATAAAACTGGCGCTTCATATCCCGGAACTAATCTTTTATAACTATTAGTTGTAGCATTTGAAAATCCGTTGATGGCGCGAGCATGTTTAATAATTCCGCCAATATAGTAAAGAGCAAGTTCCGATAAGCCCGCATGCTCATTTCCAACAAATAAATTCTCACCATTTTTCCAAATCGATTGGTGAACATGCATGCCCGAACCATTATCAGCGTAAATTGGTTTCGGCATAAAAGTTGCGGTTTTGCCGAAAGCTTGGCAAACATTATGAACTACATATTTAAATTTTTGAATATTATCACCAGTTCCAACTAAAGTTGAATATTTAAAACCAATTTCAAATTGTGAAGTTGCAACTTCATGATGATGAAGCAAAGGAATTAAACCAACTTGACGCATTGACTCGACAATTTCGGCGCGTAAATCTTGACCGCTATCAATTGGAGTTGGAGCAAAATAAGCGCCTTTAATTGGTGCGCGACGACCCAGATTTTTACCTTCTTCATCTTTTGAAGTGTTGTGTGGAGCTTCTTCCGAATCGATTTTATAAAAATTACCATGACTCGAAGAATCAAAACGCACATCATCAAAAACAAAAAATTCTGGCTCCGGACCAAAATAAGCAACATCGCCATAACCACTTTTTTGCAAAAATTCTTCGGCTTTTTTGGCGGTAAAGCGTGGATCGCGATCATAACCTTTGCCGGTCTCTGGCTCGATAACATCACAAAATAAAACTAGAGTTGGGTGAGCATAAAATGGATCGATAAAAGCCGTATCTAATTGTGGCATAAGAATCATGTCAGATTCGTTAATTTCTTTCCAAGCATTTATTGACGAACCGTCAAAGGAAACGCCTTTAGTTAAAGCCTCTTCATCAACAGCATCAGCGCAGTGCGTGATGTGGAGCCACTGACCCGCATAATCAGAAAAACGGAAATCAACAAATTTTATTTCATTAGTTTTGATAGTTTCAAAAATAACATTAACGGCAGAATTTTTGGACATATAAATTTTTTTTAGATTTGATATTTTCTTTTTTGAAAAAAGATATGTTTAGATGGGGAGTAATTTTTAACCTATCTAAAAAATAATGTATAGAGTTTTTTTTGATTTTTTAAAAAAAAATAGCAAAAATTGGAAAAAAAGTATAAATTTTTTGACAATTTTTGCTAATTTGGAAATTTTTTCAGTTTATTTTTACAAATATTTTAATTTTTTGTAAAAAAACTTTTTTCTTGTTTAAGCATTTTTAAATTTAAAACGACATAACATATTCAATTTTAAATTAGATATTATCCTTTAAAAATGAAAGTGGTGAGCCCGAAACGATTCGAACGTTCGACCCACAGCTTAGAAGGCTGTTGCTCTATCCAACTGAGCTACGGGCTCTGACAAGTATTAAATTAATTTATGAATTTAATTTAAGAAAAAACAGTATAGATTAAAAATGTTTGTTTTTTCAAGTTAAATTTTTAAAAAATGAAATTTAATTTTATACTTTACTAATTCTAGCGCCAAATATTGCCGTTCCAAGCCTAATGTGAGTAGTGTTTAATGCAATCGCCTCTTCATAATCCGCGCTCATGCCCATCGATAGTTTTAGTAAATTATTTTCATAAGCAAGTTTGGCAAGTAAAGCAAAATAGGGCGAAGCACTCTCACTTGAAGGTGGAACCGCCATTAATCCAACGACATTTAATTCTAAATCCTTTTTACAAAAATTTACGAAATTTGATAAATTTTCAATCGCGACTCCAGATTTTTGAGGCTCTTCGCCAATATTAACCTGAATAAAAATCTCGCGATTTTTTTGTTGTTTTTTTTGTTCTTTAGAAATTTCACGCGCTAATTTTTCGTTATCGACGGACTCGATGCAATCAAATAATTCAACCGCCTCTTTGGCTTTATTACTTTGTAGATTACCAACAAAATGAAGTTTTATTTGTGGATAATTTTTACGCAAATCGACCCATTTTTGCTTGGCTTCCTGAATATAATTTTCACCAAAAATTTTGCATCCTGAATTAATTGCTTCGATAATTTTTTCACTTGCAATAGTTTTTGAAACCGCAACAATATTAACATCTTCAGGCTTCCTATTATAGGTTTCACAGGCCTTAATAATGTTTTGCCTGATTAAGTATAAATTTTTTTCTATCATGGATTATCAAAAATTATTTGAGATAAAAAAAGTTAAATTAAGAGAGCGCAAACCATGCCAATCAAAAAGCTTTAACTCTTTATATTTTTTTACCGATCGTAAAAAAATTAGCGATTTAAATCAAGTGCTTAAAAATTTACCCAAAGAAACATGCATTATTTTTCGTGAATATAATTTACCAAGCCAAGAAAGAGAAGAGTTAGCGCTTAAATATATTAAAATTGCTAAAGAATTTGGTTATAATTTTTTAGTGGGAAAAGATTTTAATTTAGCCGTGAAAATCAAAAGTGATGGCGTTCATTTTTCCGATAATGATCTTACAAAATCTTTGTTAAAAATTCGTTATTCTTGCTTAAAAAATAATTTAATTTTTAGTTTCGCATTACACAATCCAAAAAACCTTTTCTTCCTTAGAAGATTAAGACCTGATATTGTTTTTTTATCGCCAGTTTTTAAAACCTCAAGCCATGAAAATAAAAAACCTTTGGGGCTTTTTAATTATTTAAAAATTGCCAAAATTTTTAACAAAAAAATTGCTAAAAATAATTTTTTTCCCCTTGGAGGAATTGATTTGCAAAATTTACGCAGGCTTAATAAAATAAATATCACAGGATTTGGCGCAATTGACTTTTTTAAAAATTTATGAAAATTACTCCCGTTATTTTATCAGGTGGCTCGGGGACTCGTTTATGGCCAATTTCACGCAAATCAAATCCAAAACAATTTTCAGATTTTTTTGGAGAAAAATCCTTATTTCAAAAAACAGTTTTGCGCTTCAAAAATAATCCAAATTTTGAAAATCCGATTATTGTTTGCAATGATGAACATCGTTTTATTGTCGCTTCGCAACTTCAAGAAATTGCAGTGATTCCTCAAAAAATTATTTTGGAACCGCTGGCTCGAAATACTGCCAGCGCAATTGCGGTCGCTTCCTACGCCACCGAAGAATCTTCTTCAAAAATTATTTTAGTTTTGCCTTCCGATCATTTAATTTTAGATGAAAAAAAATTTATTGAACATATAATTTTAGCAAAAAAATACGCTCAAGAAAATTATTTAATAACCTTCGGGATCACTCCAAAATATGCTGAAACAGGCTATGGTTATATTGAAAAATCACAGGCGATCGATGATGCAAAAACAATTTTTAAAGTTGAAAAATTTATTGAAAAACCCAACCAAGAAAAAGCCGAAAAACTAATCGCTCAAAATAATTTTTATTGGAATAGCGGAATATTTTTATTTGAGGCGAAAAATTATTTAAAAAACTTAGAAAAATTTGAAAAAAATATCTTTATTCATTCAAAAAATTCTTTTGATTTAGCCACGCAAGACCTTGATTTTACTCGACTCAACCGCGAAGAATTCGAAAAATGTCCCGACATTTCGATTGATTACGCCGTGATGGAGAAATCTGAAAATATCGCGATTATGCCCTTAAATATTGATTGGAAAGATGTTGGCTCGTGGAATGCAATTGATGCCTTGAGCGAACAAGATGATAATAAAAACAGCTTTAACGGCAACATAATTTCTTTAAAAACAAAAAATTGTTATATTAATTCTTCTCAACAGCTCGTAGCAACAATCGGGGTTGAAAATTTGATTATTATCAATACCAAAGATGCAATTTTAATTGCCAATAAAAATAATTCGCAGGATGTGAAGGAATTGCTTGATAATATTAAAAAACTTAATTCCAAATATTGCGATGAGAGTCCAATAACTTTAAGACCTTGGGGCAGTTTTGAAGTAATCGATTCTGGCAAAAACTTTAAGGTTAAAAAAATAATCGTAAATCCATTTTGTTCTTTATCATTACAAAAACATCAACATCGCTCTGAGCATTGGGTTGTAGTGAAGGGAAGGGCAAGCGTTACTTGCGAAGATCGCGAATTTATATTAAACGAAAATGAATCGACCTTCATTCCGCTTGGCAAAAAACATCGACTCGAAAATAAATATGCAGAAAACTTAGAAATAATTGAAATTCAAACCGGCGATTATTTAGGCGAAGACGATATTTTTAGATTCAATGATAAATATGGTAGAGAAAATGGAAGTCTTTAAAATTATTTTTTTTCACGAGCTAAAAATACTCTTTAAATCTAGGGGCAGAGCTATTGCTAATATTTTATATTTTG
>CAMDCJ010000009.1 GCA_945890035.1 Rickettsia typhi | reverse complement strand
GCTCCCCCCTTGAGGGGGAGCAGGCTAAAATGTTTTAACGGTAGTTAAAACTTTTAGCCGTGGGGGGTCAAAAACTTAGAGCACCGAAGGTTTTAATGTTACGAGAAAAGTTAAAGAAAAAAAATTCTAAAAAGATAATTTCTTGATTTTGTTTTGGTTCTAGAGTGATGATTATTAAAGCTTTTCTGACCCCCCACGATTCTAGAAACTTAACTACCGTTAAGTTTCTAGAATCCGCTCCCCCTCAAGGGGGGAGCTAAAGCCTGAAGCTTTTTAGAGTTTATAGAAATTTGTATGGGTGCAAGCCCTCTGAGGGAGAGTGATGACACCGTAAGTGTTGCAAGTGCTTTTATAAAATGTAGGTTAGGATTATTGCTCTAATTTGATTTTAAAAAGTTATTTTATCGATTTCTTTCATCAATCTGTCGGTTTCAAAAAGCGCTACGATAATTTTTTGATAATGTAAAATATCGTCAAATTCTAGCTTTCTGCCTTTGCGGTCTTTAAGCCATTTCTGCGCTGGTTGATAGCCACCAATATAAAATTGCCAAGATATCTGAGGAACGCTATTAAAATATTGAGTTTCGTTGATATAAACCTTTCCATCTTGATATTTTATTTTATCAACGATGTTATCGCCATCTGTTGGATAGGTAGTAATAAATTTTTCAACAATTGGGCTTTCAAGTAAATGAATTTGCCTTAGCTCGCCACCCAATTTTATTAATTGCCAAAAGGTGTTAGCGTCTTTTGGATAAGGCACGCGCGGAAAATCAATTTTTAAAAATTCTTTGTATTTTTCTCGGTAATTTGGCGAGTGTAAAACGGCGTAGATGTAGTCAAGAAGATCAAGTGGATTAAAAGTATTTTTGGTTTTATTAATTCCTTCTTGAAAGTTTGTTTGAGAATTTAAAACGCACTCGGTGCCATCACCCTTACCTTGAGGGAGGGTAAAATTTTCTGCAAGAAAATTTTGGGAGGGGTCAGAAATATTAAAGCCAAAATCAAGATTTTTTTTGTCTGATAGATTTTTTACCCCCCACCGAAGGACTTCGTCCTTCGACTCCCCCTCAAGGAGGGAGTGATTAGACCGAGTATTAATTTCATGATCAGAAACAAATTTCAAACCTAAATTTTGGGCAATTTTGGAGACGATTTCTGGGCTTAGATTTGGTGTTCTTTGTTGTGGTTGGTTGAGGCTTGTTTCTGTGTTTTCCGAGTAAAGATAGAGGGGGAAATTGTATGATTGAGTTGTTGACTCGCCCGTCTTTGCCTCTGTTAAATAATTAGATATAAAAAAGTGATCTATCCTTTGCGATTTGTTACTTTTTGCTGTTATTAATCCAATATTTTTATGATCAACATAATTTTTCATTATTTGATTTCTTGATCTCCATAAAAAATTATTGTCATAGTAAGTCCATTTGTTATCAAAAGGTCTATGAGTTATTTCTTGAATATTGCTTGAAATGAAGTTTGTTTTTGGCTTGTTAGCAATTGCCCATTTGGCATAATTTTTACCCAAGTCATATTTGGCTGACAATTCATTTTCTGAGTAATCTGTTTCAAAAAAATCTTTAATATTTTTAATTAATTGATTCTTGTCTTCATTTATCACAAAGCCATCTGCTGCAGTCATTATTCCAGTAATATGACTTTGCATTAAATCGTCAATTTTTAATCCACAATTGTATTGCTCTGAATTATCCGAATTGACAGGCACAAAGAAAAAGTTTGGCTTAACTGGACTCAACTTCTTAAAATTAACACTTCCTAAAGAATTGTTAATCAAAAAATCATATTTAAATTCTCTTTTACCAAATAAATCAAAATGAAAAACTTTGCCAAGTTCTCCTGCCTTTTTCTTGCCTGTTTTAACAAAAATATTGATGGAAACGCCTTGCATAATATCAAAAACATTTTGATCTGCAGAGCCATCTGGGGCCGTTTCCTTCTTTTTGGCGTTGCCGTGTAGATCAATGGTATAAATTTTGTCGTAGGTTTTAAGTAAATTCCAACGCATTCCTCTAAATGTTGGATTGTCTAAAAAGCCGTGCGGATTGATGAAAGCCAAAATACCGCTTCCATTTTTTTCAATAAAATGCTGACCGTAACGCAAAAACTTAACGTAATCGTCATTTAGCCAATGCTTGCGTTCATTAAAATGCACGCCATCAACATATTTATAATCATCTATTAATTTACTAATCCATTTACCGTTGTTTGAAGATATTCCGCTGTATGGCGGATTGCCAATTATACACATCACGGGCGTATCTCTTTTAATATGATTTGCCTCATTGGCTTCTGTGCTTAACCAACTAGCAAAAAGCGTGCCGGTGTCTTGGTGATATTCTTCAAGTGAGTTGGTTAGATAAACTCTAAATCTTTGGTCTTTGGTTGGCTTATAACCTGTTTCGGTTAATAATAAATCTAGTTGCAAATGTGCCATTGCATAACTTGCCATTAAAAGCTCAAAACCGTTGAGGCGTGGCAATAGATGGGTTTCAACATAATTACTCCAAATGCCCTGTTGTCCTTCAAATTTTTTATGAATGTGCTTTATTACTTCAGATAAAAAAGTTCCCGTTCCTGTGGCGGGGTCAAGAATTTGAACTTTATGAACTTCTTGTTCAGTTTTTGAATAGCCACTCGTCGACCTTTTATCTGCCACTTGAGAGTTGAGAGTAATTTTGGTTTTTGAAATATCTGCCAAACCTTGCGGTAAATCAAATTCGGTTTTTAAAATATCATCAACGGCACGAACGATAAAATTTACAACTGGCGCTGGCGTATACCAAACCCCTCTGGCTTTGCGAAGTTTTGGATCATATTCACTTAGGAAATTTTCATAAAAATGAATTATCGGATCTTCTGTTTTAGTGGATTTGCCATAGTTTTGTAAAATTTCTTTAACATTGCAGGCCAAGAATATTTCAACTAAATTATCTACAATCCACTTAATGCGATCATCAATATCTGGTCCCGCGATATAGCTAAATAATTTTCGTAAAAATGGATTTGATTTTGGAATTAGCTCTGCCGCTTCTTGCCTGCTAAATGTTGGTAGAGTTGGATCGTGAAGACGAGCGGCAAACATTCCATAAGTAATGGTTTGGGCGTAAATATCAGCAAATCCTTGAGGCGTTATATCGTGAATTAAAATCTCTTTAAATGCACTCATTTGATCTTTTAGAGTGCTGTTTTCTTGGTTTTCTTGATCGCTAGTTAAAGCCTTTTCAATAACATCGGAAAGTAATCTGGCTTTTCCCGCCATCATTTGGGCAAGATTTTTTGAGCTTTTGATGTTTTGACTATTATGGACACAAAAATTCTTGATAAGATTTTCAAATTTTGAGAAATTTTCTGGCAATTCTTCAATTCTATTTTCAGTAATTTTTGCAATAGCAATTTTGGTTACAAACTGCCCGTCTTGATAAAGATGAAAATCTAGATAATCGGTAAAAAATAAATTGCTTAAAGAATTTTTGTATCGATCAAACTGTTCTTTATTTTTCTTTTTTCCTTCCAAATCAAGATCTCCAATGTCTTTCGCTTCAATAAAACCAACGGGAATATCTTTTTTGGTGAGAATGTAATCTGGCGCACCGCAAGCCCTTCTTTTTGGTTCGTTTGTTGCTTTAATATTTGGAACCAAACTTTCAACTAACTGCTCTAAAAGACCACGATAGCTATGCTCAGTTGCATTTCCTGAATTAAATTTTTGTTTAACCTGATTTAAATAATCTGAAATATTCATTACTTTTTTAATTAATCGTTTTCAACTTAAACTGCCTCGAAGTTCTTAATCTTAGTTTCCAAATCATAGATCGCCACAAATCTATAATTTTTCCGATTAGATTCAATATTAAATTTGCTTAACGCAAATTTAGGGATATATCGAATCGCTTCGAAAGCGAATGAATCGCGACATCCGCGATGAGATTTTGGGATTGTTGGAATTTTTTTGCGGATAAACGTTTCATCTTTTTTTCTTTGACAATATTTTTAAGTATCATAAAATTCTTTTACAAATATTTAATCAATCACGCAAAGTTATGTCAGGAAATTTAACCGAAATTATAAATTTAACTCAAGAAATAACTTCAAAATCCGATGAGTTAGTTTTAAAAATAACCGAACTAAGCTACGAAATAGCCAATAGTGGCGGGGTAAGTCCATTAATTTTTGGCTTCAGTATTTTCGTTTTGGCCTGCTTTGTTGGTTATTTCGTCGTTTGGAAAGTAACTCCCGCGCTTCATACCCCTCTAATGTCGGTAACCAATGCCATTTCTGGCGTAATAATCGTTGGCGCCATAATCGCCCTTGGTTCAGCCAAAACCTTCGGATTGATTTCGCTATTAAGTTTCATCGCAATAATCATCGCTTCCATCAATATTTTTGGTGGTTTTTTAGTCACTTGGCGAATGCTTCAAATGTTTAAAAAATAAATTTAATGACCCATTTTAAAAAAAATATTTTTAACGCCTCTTGGTTAAAAATATTAATAATTTTTATTTTTTTATCATTCTCTCTAAGAATTATTTTATTAACTCAATATTTTAATGAAATTACGATTTCAACAATTGAGATTATTAAAATTTTTTCAATTGGATTATTTTTTGATTGCCTTACAGCCTGTTATTTTGCAATCTTTCCCTTCATTTATTTTACGCTACTTCCTCAAAAAATTTTCAATCACCAAAGACATCAAATTTTTCTTAAAATAATTTATTTTATTTTCATTAATATCATTATTTTTTCAGTTTTTTCGGAAATAGTTTTTTTTGAAGATTTTAATGCGCGCTTTAATTTTATCGCCGTTGATTATTTAATTTATACTACCGAAGTAATCGGCAACATTGTTGAATCTTATCCGATGGGGCTTTTGCTATCAATAATTTTCGCCATTAGTTCAATAATTTTTTATTTTTCTTATCGTCAAATAGTGTTGCTAAAAAATTCTTCTTTTAAAACTCGCCTTAAATCTTTTGGGCTAATTTTTTCAATATTAATCTTTGAATTTTTTGTAATTGATTCGAGTAAAGTTGATAAATTTTTTAACAATAATTATAATAAAGAATTGTCGCAAAACGGCATTTATCAACTGTTCTCAGCTTATCGCAATAATCAAATTGATTATGATAAATTTTATGTAACCAACGATTTAACAACTTCCGAAAATCGACTCCGCGCTTTAATTTTTAATCAAGAACCACTCACTAAATTCGTTGAAAATACCGGCATTGAAAGATTTATTTCCGCTCAAAAAAATCAAAAAAAGCAAAAATATAACATTATTTTTATCACCATCGAAAGCATGAGCGCTGATTTTATGACTCACTTCGGTGGCAAAAAAAATCTTACGCCAAATCTCGATGAATTTGCTAAAAAAGGTTTATTTTTTACCAATCTTAAAGCAACGGGAACGCGCACCGTTAGAGGTTTAGAGGCCTTAACTTTGTCGATTCCACCAACTCCAGGCAATTCAATTGTTCGTCGCCCCCATAATGAAAATTTATTCAATATTGCAACGCCACTCAAGGCTGAAGGATACGAAGCTAAATTCATTTATGGTGGTGATGGTTATTTTGACAATATGAATTATTTTTTTGCCAATAATGGCTTTGAAACAATCGATCGCCCAAAATTTTCCAAAGCTGAAATTACTTTTTCAAATGCGTGGGGCGTTGCCGATGAAGATTTATTCGACAAAACCATCGCCGAAGCTGACAAATCGCACGCCAAAGGCAAGAATTTTTTAAATTTTGTGATGACGACTTCCAATCATCGACCCTTTACTTATCCAGATAATAAAATTGATATTCCTTCAAAAACTAATCGCGACGGAGCGGTTAAATATTCCGATTACGCCATCGGGCAATTAATTAAGAAATCGCAAAATAAATCTTGGTTTAATAATACAATTTTTGTTTTTGTTGCTGATCATTGCGCAGGCTCTGCTGGCAATAGCGACATACCTTTGTGGCGCTATCAAATTCCGGCAATTTTCTACGCACCAAAAATTATTAAACCGCAAATTTATGCTGAAAATTCTAGTCAAATTGATATCGCTCCAACATTATTAGGTTTTCTGAATCTTTCTTATAAATCAAAATTCTTCGGGGTTAATGTTTTAAATGGTGATAAAAAATATATTTCACGAGCTTTTGTTAGCACCTATTCTGACTTAGGATATTTTACTGAAAATAAGTTATTTTTACTAAAACTTAAAAAACAGCAAAAAGTTTACGATGTCACGATTAAAAACTTTGGCTATCAAGGCTCTAGCGAAGTTTTAACCACAGATTTTTCTCAAGAAAAATTTGAAAATGCCCAAGATTATTATCAAGTCGCCAGCGCTTATTTTAAAAATGGCAAGCTCAAAGAAAATATCGATTTAAAAAATATCAATTGAATTATTTTATTAAACTTCAACTTGCAAAACTTCAAAAAAACTCTTAACCTAGTAAAGTAGTCAACTTTTATTTTTTAAAAATGTTAAGCAATAAAATTACCCTAGGAGCGCTTCCAGCCTCAGAAAAAATTCATATTTCAAGCGAGAAATTTGCCGATGTTGCCGTGGCGATGCGTCAAATAAATCTTGCAAAAACTTCTTCCACCAAAAATTTTAAGGTTTACGACACTTCGGGCCCTTATTCTGATTCAAATTATTTAGATAAAATTAATTTGAACAAAGGTTTGCCAAAAATTCGTGAGAAATGGATTTTAGAAAGAAATGATGTTGAATATTATGAAGGGCGCAATGTTCGCCCCGAAGACAATGGCAAAACTTTAGCCAATCTAAAAACCGTTCCCGAATTTGATTTAAGTAATCATCGCCCGCTTCGCGCCAAAAAAAATCTTGTTCCGACGCAAATGGCCTACGCTCGCGCTGGAATAATTACTAAAGAAATGGAATATATCGCGATTCGTGAAAATATTGCTCGCGAAGAAACTTATATTAAAAATATTTCGCGCGCAAAAAAATTTAGTGGCGAAAAATTTGGTGCTAAATTTCCTGATTTTATAACCGCAGAATTTGTTCGCGATGAAATCGCTTCAGGGCGCGCCATTATTCCTGCCAACATCAATCACCCAGAATCCGAACCCATGATTATTGGACGCAATTTTTTGATTAAAATTAATGCCAATATTGGTAATTCGGCAATTTTTTCTTCAGTTGAAGATGAGGTTGAAAAAATGATTTGGGCGACTCGCTTTGGCGCCGATACTTTAATGGATTTATCGACCGGACTCAATATTCACAATATTCGCGAATGGATCATTCGTAACTGCCCCGTTCCCGTTGGCACCGTTCCAATTTATCAAGCCTTAGAAAAAGTTGGCGGAATTGCCGAAGAATTAACTTGGGAAATTTATCGCGACACTCTGATTGAGCAGTGCGAACAAGGTGTAGATTATTTCACAATTCATGCCGGCGTGCGTTTGCCATTTATTCATTTAACGGCAGAGCGCACTACGGGAATAGTCTCTCGTGGCGGTTCAATTCATGCCAAATGGTGTTTAGCTCATCATAAAGAAAATTTTTTATACACTAATTTCGAAGAAGTTTGCGAAATATTAAAGCAATATGATGTGAGCTTTTCTCTCGGCGACGGGCTTCGTCCCGGCTCAATTAATGATGCCAATGATGATGCGCAATTTGCCGAATTAAAAACTTTGGGCGAACTTACTAAAATTGCTTGGAAGCATGATTGCCAAGTTATGATCGAAGGTCCGGGACATGTCCCAATGCATTTGATTAAAGAAAATATGGATAAGCAACTTGAATTGTGCCACGAAGCGCCTTTTTACACGCTTGGACCCCTCACTACCGATATCGCTCCCGCTTATGACCACATTACTTCAGCGATTGGCGCTGCAATGATTGGCTGGTTTGGCACCGCAATGTTATGTTATGTTACGCCAAAAGAGCATTTGGGTTTGCCCAATAAAGACGACGTTCGCGCCGGAGTTATCGCTTATAAAATTTCTGCTCATGCTGGAGATTTGGCCAAAGGAAAAATTATCGCCAAAGAACGCGACGACGAATTGTCGAAATCACGCTTTGAGTTTCGCTGGGAAGATCAATTTAATTTAAGTCTTGATCCGGAAATGGCAAAATCTTATCACGATGCCACCCTACCCGCTGATGGCTCAAAGCTTGCTCACTTTTGCTCAATGTGCGGACCAAAATTTTGCTCGATGAAAATTTCGCAAGATGTGCGTGATTTTGCTAAAAAAGAACAAGCCGAACAAGCGGAAATTGGCATGAAAGAAATGAGTGATAAGTTTAGGGAGCTTGGTTCGCAAGTTTATGTGAAAAATACCGACTCCCACTCTTAAATGATGCGACAGAATTTTTCAGGTCTCGTCTTTGCGCGCCTACATTAAGGTAGACTTACGCAGACTCGCCTTCAAATTCAATCGCCTGATTTAAGATTGGAAGCGGTATTCATGAGAGACTAATAAATTATGCGAGAAGAATTTATCGCTTAATTAAATTTGCTTACGGGTTCTAGCTCCCCACTTGAGGGGGAGCAGGCTCCGAGAATTTAACGGTAGTTAAATTCGCGGAGGCGTGGGGGGTCAAAAAACCTACGACATCAAAGGTTTTAAGATTATGTAAAAAGTCGAAATGATAAAATTCAAAAAAGACAATTTCTTGATTTTAACTTTAATCCACAAATTTATAAATTTTTAAAATAAAAAACGGTGTTTTTTTGAATTTTTTTTATAATTTTTAAGATATTTTTAAGAAAAATTGATTTATTTTTTATATTAAAAGTAAAATCAAGAAATTTACTTTTTTGAATTTTTTTTGTTTTTACTTTTGAGTCAACTTCAATCCAGTTGATTCTTTGAGTTTTTGACCCCCCACGGCTAAAAGTTTTAACTACCGTTAAAACATTTTAGCCCGCTCCCCCTCAAGGGGGGAGCTAAAGCCTGAAGCTTTTTACTGGCTTATAAAATTTGTAGGGGTGTAAGCCCTTGTGGGGGGTCAAAAAACCTACGACATCAAAGGTTTTAAGATTATGTAAAAAGTCGAAATGAAAAAATTCAAAAAAGACAATTTCTTGATTAAATTAAATTTTCTTACGCAAATTTAGCTTTAAGTTGAGTTCAATTGAAAAAAGGCATAATAAAATTAATAATAATATGAAAATCTTAAAAAATTCACCACTCGTAAAACTCGGAGAAATAACGGTTCGTGGCAGTATAATGCGCGCGATAATCTATACTTGTGGACATATTTTAATCGCCTTAACTTGTAATAAAATAATCACCAATGCGAGTTTAGAATTAGCAACTTTAGACGCCATTATTGAACCAATAATTAATGGTTTTTGGTTTTATTTTTTAGATAGAATGTGGTCGAAAAAAAAACGCAAAAGCTAAATATTTTTATAAAAAATATTTTGTGAAATTAAATTTAGTCATTACAATATTCAAAAACAAAATCCCTTTTCATAATTAAAATTAAGCAATTTATTTGCGGGATTTTTTATAACATTTATATCAACAAAACAAACATTAAAATGGAAGCTAGAATTAAAAATACTCATGACAAAAAATTGAGAAAAGATTTTGAATTGATTTTGCCAAAAGAATTGGTTAATAAAAAAATTGATGATTATATCGCAAAAATCCAAGGCACTTTTAACCTTAATGGCTTTCGCAAAGGGCAAGTTCCGGTCAGTGTTATCAAGGATAAACACGGATCAGCCATCATGATTGATGAAGTTGAAAAATTGATTTCTGAAAATATTAAAAAAATCGTCGCCGATAACAAAATCAAACTGGCGCTTCAGCCTAAAGTTGACCTTAAAAAAATTGAAATGGGTCATGATGTTGAAGTTACTTTGATTATGGAATTATTCCCCGAAGTTCCCGAAATTGATGTAAAAAAAGTTAAAGTCGTTAAAAAAGAAATCGAAATTGCCGAAAGCGAATTAAGTGAAGAATTTAAAAAATTTGCTAAATATTTCTGCACTTGGGACAAGCAAGATGTAGGCTACAAAGCCAAACTTAAAGATGCGGTTAAACTTGATTATGTTGGTAAAATTGACAAAAAAGAATTTGAAGGCGGAAGCGCTAAAGATTTCCAATTAGAGCTTGGTTCAAAAAGTTTTATTGATGATTTTGAAGAGCAATTAGTTGGCAAAAAAGCCGGAGATGAATTGACGGTTAAAGTTAAATTTCCCAAAGATTATCGCGTTGAAAATTTAGCCGGAAAACCAGCGGAATTTGATGTTAAAATTAATGAAATTTTAGTAGCAAAATTGCCTGAAATTACCGATGAATTCGTGAAAGAAAGCTTTGGCTTTGAAAGCAAAAAAGTTTTTGAAGAAAACATTAAAAAAGAATTAGAAAAACGCAACGAAGACATGACCTTCGACGCCTTTAAAATCGAGCTTTTTGAGTATTTTAATAAAAAATATGATTTTGATTTACCGGCAGGAATGGTTGAAGAGCAAACCAATATTATGTGGCACGAAATCGAAGAAGAATTAAAAACTAATCCACAAAAATTCAAAAACGATAAAGAAAAAGAAAAAGCTCGTGAAGCCAAGGAAGAGTTAGCAAAAAAGATGATTCGTTGTGGCATTATTTTATCAAAAATTTGCGAACAAAATAAAATTGAATTAAGCAAAGAAGATTTTGATAAAGAAATCGCTAAAGTTTTGGCAAGATTCCCTGGGCAAGAAAAACAAGTGATTGAATATTATCAAAAAAATCCTCAAATCATTGAAAACATTAGGCTCACTGCCATTGAAACCAAAGCTATAAATTTTGTAATGAATCAAGAAGCGACTGAAAAAAAGAAAAATAGCTTCAAAGATTTTGAAAAATTTTATAATAAATTATTAGAAGAATTGAAATAAAAGCTTAAAAATGCACTAGCATTTTTAATAATAAAAAATACAATTGAGGATTAATTCAAAAAATCTAGCTTTAAAAAAGCTTTTTCTTTTTAAATAAAATTTTTAAAAATTTTAAATTGTGCGGGTGTAGCTCAACGGTAGAGTTCCAGCCTTCCAAGCTGGCCGTGAGGGTTCGATTCCCTTCACCCGCTCCATTTTCAATTTTTTTAAATCCACTCATTTGTGGAGAGGTGGCCGAGTGGTCAATGGCAGCAGACTGTAAATCTGCCCGCGTAAGCGTTCGCAGGTTCAAATCCCGCCCTCTCCACCATATTTCCAGCGTTTATTATGCCAGATCCATTTTGTTCAGACTAGCAAAAAATGCTCGATTTTCATAAGAGCGGTTTAAATCTTTATCTAAAAAGGTCTAAAATTTCTCCTGTCATTGCTTTAGCGTGACAATGCTAAAAATAGAATGAAGCTTACTTATTAAATTCTATAAAGTAGATTTTCGGGTTGATTTAATATTATAATTACCAAGATTTGATTAATTTTAGAAGGGAGTTTTTATTTTAAAAATGAGGGCATTAACTGTCCCTTGACTTTCAAAATTAACAATAATTAAAACTAATATAAGTATGTCTGATTTTAGAAAGCTTTTAAATAGAATTAGAAGCAATGAGGCGACTCTAGAAAGTATTAATTTAATTGGTTCCCGCATCCATGATATAGAAGTTGAACTTTTAGCACAGGCTCTTAGATATAACACCAAAGTAAAAGAGATTGATTTTTATTCTAACCAAATTGGACCCAAAGGAGCTAAAGCCTTAGCAGAATTACTTAAAAAAAATAAAACTCTAACATTTCTTCATCTTGGTCATAACCCAATCGGAGATGAAGGAGCTCAATTCTTAGCAGAGGCTCTTGAAAAAAATACAACTCTAGAAAATCTTAATCTTGATGAGGCTAAGATAGGAGATGAAGGAGCTATAGCCTTAGCAAAATCACTTACAATAAACACAACTCTGAAAATACTTGATCTTAGTCATAATAAAATCGTAGCCACAGGATTGCAAGCCCTAGAAAAAGCATATAACGGAACAAATCTTTATCTTCAGGGTCAAAAACCAATCCCTCCCTCTAGCAGTTTCAAACCAATATCTGTCACTGTCAACACAAACCTGCTCTTTCATTTTCGCTAGAGCTGATATAATCAAGTCTTATCGCCACTTCTCCAAAGACTTATATAGAAAACCTTGGAACACTTCATTTTAAAAAAAACTAAAAAAATCTTTCGGGCTCTACCCCCCCCTTGAGACTTGTAAAACTATTTTAGAAATTGTTACTTTACTTCTTCTATAATTTCTGCTTCATACATTTTTTGGTAAAAACCATTTTTCGAAACAAGCTCTTGATGAGTTCCCGACTCAACAATTTGACCATCTTTCACAAAAATAATTTTCTCGGCTTTAATGATTGAAGACAATTTATGAGCAACGGTAATAATGGTTTTATCACGGGCAAAATTAAACATGGCTTGATTGATATATTTTTCATTTTGATTATCGAGTGCCGAAGTTGCTTCATCAAGAAGTAAAATTGGCGAATCCTTGATAATAGCGCGCGCAATCGCAATTCTTTGCCTTTCTCCACCCGATAATTTTATACCTTTTTCGCCAACAAAACTATTGACTCCAAGTGGTAAATCTTTGATGAAATGTAATGCTGAATTTTCTTCAATAATTCGCTCCACAATTTCTGCGGTAATTGATTTATCGACATAGGCAATATTTTCTAAAATAGTTCCCGAAAAAATAAAACAATCTTGAGAAATATATGAAAAATTTTTACGCAAATCCGCGAAAGATAGATTGCGAATATCTTGCGAATTTAAAGAAATTGAACCATTATCGATATCATAAAATCTTAATAATAATTGCAAAATAGTACTTTTGCCAGAACCGCTGGAACCAACAATGGCAATCTTTTGGCCTTGCTTTATTTCTAAATTGAAATTTTTTAAAACATCAAAATCTTTGCGGCTTGGGTAAGAAAAAGATATGTTGCTAAATTTTATATCAATATCTTTTGTTTCAATAAATTTTTCAAAATCCAATTTTTCTTTCACCGGAGATTTAATATCGAGTAATTCAAAAATTCTTTCCGCCGAAGCTGATGCACTTTGCAATTGACCAGCAATTTGGCTTAGCGCGACCAATGAAGTTGCCGAAATTATTGAATAAAAAAGGAAGGAAGATAATTCGCCAGAGGTCATTTTATTGTTTAAAACATCTTGACTGCCAATTAAAATAACCACCGCAATTGAACCGAAAGCTAGGCATATAACCATTGCAACCATCAGTGATTTTATGCGAATTTTTTCAAGAGCCATTTTTAATGAATCATCTACGAAATTCTTAAAATTGCGCACCTCTTTATCTTCGCATAAATAGGATTGGATTGTTTTGATGCCATTTACAGACTCTTCAATGTGCGAAGATACAAATGATAAAGAATTTTGCACTTGATGCGACAAATTTTTAATCAATCGGCCCAAAACAAAAATTGGCATCGTGGCAATAAAAATTAATAAAAATGAAATTATGCTAAGCTTGACGCTGGTAAAAAATAAGAAAAACATTCCGCCCAAAAAAAGAATCAAATTTCTTAACAAAAAAGAAATTGTATTGCTTAAAACATTATAAAGAATTGCGGTATCAACCGAAAGCCTTGAAACCACATCGCCGGCTTTGGTTATTTCGAAAAATTCTGCGGAAACTCGGATTATGTGGTCATATATTTTTTTGCGCAAATCGGCAATAACTTTTTCGGAAGCTGAATTGATTAAATAAGAGCGATAATAACCCGCTATCGACATAATTCCAACCGCAAAAATAAAAATCATTAAAACTAAATTTAATGAAAATTGATCGCGCTTGGCAAATCCAAAATCGATTAAATATTTGATGGCCTTACCAAAAAACAACACCATCAAAGCCGTGATTAAAAGCGCCAATAAAGCAAAAAATACTTCTTTTTTATAAGGCTTAAAATAAGGAATTAGCGCTGATAATTTTCGAATATTCGCGGTTTTTTTTGAAGAATTTTGTGGCGTTATTTTTAATGAATTATTCATTTTTCAATTGAGAATGTGAACCATCGCAAAACATGCTATTTTTACTATGTTTGCAACCGCAAAAATAGACTGTTTTATTTTCTTCGGCAACATAAGAAACAGACTTCATAACGCTAGATCCATCTGGATTCTTATAAGATTTATGTGCGCCATCGCAAAAGGGCTGATTTGAAGATAAACCGCACGAGCACCAAGAATATTTTTTACCCGCTTCAACTTCAACTTTATACGAACTTTTTTGGGCAATTTTCGGCAAAATATTAGTCATAATTTAAGATGTAATTTTGTTTAAGTCTTCGATATCAATAATATCAAAATTTAATTGTTGCGCCTTTTCATAATATTGCAAATCTTTTAGCAACTTAATTTCGTTTTTACTTGGCACAACAATAACAACTTTGTAAGAATCATGTTGAGCAGTTTCGGTATTTATTACGCGATTTATAAGCTCATAATATCTGTGGTTGCTAAGTAGCATGATATATCTTTTAAATTTTATATTAAAGTTTTCTTCTGCCATTTTATCGTTTTTGGCCTTGCTTGCAAAATATTCAAAAATGTAGTTTGTGCCTTTAAAATCAAGAATAAAAAGCTTATTATTTTTTACAAAAGCAATTTCACAAAGCATCAATTTAGATTTTTGTTCATCAAAATTTTCAGGTATAAAAAGATTTTTATTTACGACGAAACCTTTATTTTTTATAAAACTCAAAGCATCAATTATTAAATTTTTTGAAACCTCGCTATTGGCCGGCTGGAACAATTCGTGAAATCTATAATCTTCTTTTTCTTTCATAACTTGATTTTGCGCAGAATTAAATTTTGCAACAAAATCCGCAACATTTTGATTAACTTTCGATATTAAATTTTGATTCTCTTGAACTTCTTTTTTGTATGAATCGCTAATTTTTTCATATAGGTCTTTCCCTAGATTTTTCGCGGTTTCATGGGTATCGTTAACAATATTTAAAATGGCATTAGTTATTTCTGAATGAACCGATTCATGATCGCTATTTTTTTGATTTAATATTTCATATTTTTTCTCGAAATCAGCGCGCAACTCCATTTCCCTTTCCTTTTCTTGCCTAACTTTTCCGACCTCAATTAAAAGCCCTTCAACCCTATCCTGATAACCCTTGATAGAGCTCAATAATTTAGCGTCAAAAGATCTTAATTCGGTAGTTTGCATATCAGATTTTTCTCTTAATTGCTTTATTTCTTTACCTGAGTTGATTCTAAAATGGGAATAGCGAAAATAAACATATAACATCATAATTGCCAAACCGATGTTACTAATAATGATATAGATCATATTTATCTAATAGAAGTTATAATGATATGTTGTCAATTAACCTAACTCCCTCTAAATAAACTGCAATAAATATTCGACGCTTTTTTGGAGAAATTAAGTCCATATTCAATTTAAGATTATCTTCATTTCTAATTTCAAGATAATCAATTTTTTCAAAACCATTTTGAAGCAATTCACTCTTCTTTTCTTCGATTATTTTTGGGTTAGCCTTGATTTCATTAAGAACTTTATAAATCATTGAGGCCTTAATTTTATTATGCGCAGACAATCTTTGATTGCGCGAAGATAGCGCCAAACCCGAAGGCTCTCTCACCGTTTCAACACTCAATATTTCTATATTAAAATTTAAATCTTTAACTAATTTTTTAATAATCGCTAATTGCTGAAAATCTTTTTCTCCAAAGAAAGCATAATTCGGATTAATTATATTAAATAATTTGGTAACGATCAACGCAACCCCATCGAAATGACCTACTCTATCCATAGCGCACAAGCAGTCAACCATGGCCGTTGGCACAATTTTAAAAGAAAAATTTTCATCATAAATTTCTAAATTAGACGGAGCAAACAAGGCATCAGCGCAAGTATTACTTAAAATTTTGACATCATTTTCTAAATTCTGCGGATAAAGTTCGTAATCTTTTAAGTCATTAAATTGCGCTTTATTTACAAAAATATTAACAATTACAATATCAGCATGTTTTTTAGCGTTTTCAATTAGCGCTATATGTCCCTCGTGAAGCGAACCCATCGTTGGCACAAAAGCTATTGTTTTATTTAATTTTTTATTGTCATTTACAAAATTTCTTATCTCAAAAATTTTATTAAAAACTTTTAAATTTTTCATAATTTTTATATTTTTTCAAATTCCAAAACACGAATTATTCCACTTAAATCCTTGGCGGAATTGATAAATTTAAAATTAAACTTTTCAAAAATATCAACAACCTCTTGATGTTGATTATAACCAATTTCTAAAAAAATATTTCCATTATTTTTCAAAAATTTTCGAGATTGATTAGCGATGTGTCGATAAAAATCTAGCCCATCCAAACCGCCATCAAGAGCAATTCTTGGCTCGTAAAGCCTAACTTCATCTTGTAAATTTTCAATATCGGCAGTTGGAATATAAGGTGGATTAGAAATTATAATATCAAAAATCTGATTATCTTTAAAATTTTTAAAAAGATTTGATTCTAAAAATTCTATTCTTTCAAAAACTTCATTGTTGTGGGCGTTTTTTTGGGTAATTTCAAGAGCTTTTTTGGAAATATCAACTGCAGTGGCGCTCCAATCTTTAAAGTGTTTTAACAACGAAATTATTAAACATCCCGAACCGCATCCAATTTCACATAGATTTAAAAAAGATGAGCTTTGGTATTTTTTAATAACCATCTCAACCATAGTCTCCGAATCTGGCCGAGGATCTAAAACATTTTCATCGACATAAAAGTTGTTAGCAAAAAATTCACGGTTATTCGTTAAATGTGTTAATGGAATTTTTTTTATTCTCTTATGGATTAAGTCGAAATATTTCTCTTTTTGGTCTTGGGATAGATTTATATGCGTGGATTTAAAAATAATATCTTCTTTGGAAAGGTTTGTTATAAAGGATATCAAAATTCGTGCTTCTAAAATAGCTGAGGCGATTGAATTCTTTTTAAGAATTTCAACCGCCTCTTTAATAGCGTTTTCAATATTCACTTCTAAAAAATTATTTTAGAATTTTCCAATTATTTCGCGAACTGGAACTTCATTGATTAGGAATTCAAGATTTTTCTCTCTTCTAACATCAAATTGCGCAACAGTATCTTTTGAAACAGAATTTTTTGAAGCTATTTCATTTGAAACATCTGATAATTTTTCAGATATGTTATTTAAGAAGATATCATAATTTTGTATTTGACTTTGTTGAGCTTGCTCACTTGTCAAATCAACGCCATTTGAAGGAACTGTAGGTTTTTTAGATTGAGAAAGTTGCTTAAATTGACCTTTTAAATGAGTAACAAGGCTTGCAATTTTCTCAACTTTTACAGTTATTCCGCCAGATGGGTAATTATCATCCGAAGCACTTATTGCATCACCCGTAATGTTAATTTTGTAAGAAGCATTACTTAATTCAACATTGTTAATTTTAATATTTTGCACATATTGAACTGGCAATTCTTGCACTTGAGTTGGATCAACTGGGGGAGTCTCTCCTTGCTCTTGCTTAACTGAAGGTGTTAAAGTTAATATAACATCAATAACAACATTATGTTTAGATATTTCAGATTCCACAATTGAAGTTGGGGAAGGAGCTTGTTGTGGATTATTTGGATCAATATTAGATGTTGGGGCTTGATTAGCCGGATCAACAGGAATTGCAACTGGCTGAACACCGCCATTTTGACTTGCACCAGCTTGAACAGCAGTATTACCATCAACTGGAGGCATCATTGGAGGTTGATTTGGATCAACAACTGGCGCCATATTAGGCTGAATCATTCCAGCTTGGTCAGGTGAAATTGGAGGAATTTGCTGAAGATTTGGATCAATCATAGCAACTGGATTGATATTAACTTTAATTTCTTCGGTTTTGATTCCTTCAATAACTTTTTTCTCTAAAAGATTTTTATAGAAATCTATAACTGTGTAGCCTTCTAAATCTTTAAAAGATATATTTATTTTGTTTGTACGCTTGTCTGATTCATCAACTGAATTTTCTGATAAAATAGAAGCGCCAGAAGAAGCATTAACTACATTTTTTTCAGCATCAAGAACTTTAAAGCCAGCATCATTATATTGGAATCTTGAAATAGCGCCATCTAGCAATGAAACCAAAATTTCTGGCTGACTAACAAACTCAACATCAAATAAATCTCCAGAATTATCAAGATCTTGAACTTTTACTGCATCGGTAAGATTAACAACGAACTCATTTGAAAATATTCCAGAATTTGCTTGTAATTGCTTTATAGCAATTTGTCTCTTAGCAATTAAATTAACAGGAACTGTGATTTTTAAATCAGATATAACAATTTTTTGAGCAACTGGGAATCCAGAAACCGCGATTTCTCCGGCTGAAATATAAGAGGAGTTATCGGCAATGAATTTATTTATTTGCTTTTCAGATTGACCAGCTTTAAAGAACCAAAACACGCAATAGGACAGAACCAAAACTACCAAAACGATTGATAATTTAATTATTAAACTTTTTTTCATAATTTTTTAGTTTATTTAATTGTTTATTGAAATATTACGAGTTTCGTCGGGAACTATTAAAGTAAGCCCATCTAACTCTTTGGTCATTATTATTTGGCAACCCAGCCTTGAAGTTGGCGTTAATCCAAAAGCTAAATCAAGCATATCCTCCTCATCTTCCGAAGGAGAATTTAACTTATCATAAAATTTCTTATCCACTATCACATGGCAAGTGGAACATGCTAGCGACCCTTCACAAGCTCCTTCTAGATTAATATTGTTGCTATGAGCAACTTCTAAAACAGAAGATCCGACCGGAACTTCAAATTCCTTGGCCTCTCCTTTTTCAATGAAAACGATTTTGACTTTTTCTGACATCAAAATAAAGGTATAAAATTAATTTGCAAAAAAAATTTACTCAAAATGTAAAATTATTTTGAAGTAGATTAAAATTTAGATATAAAACAAGCAATATAAACTATTAAAAAAACAATATCAAACAAATTTTAATAGTTGTAAAGTTCTAATTTTATCTAAAATCATAAAAAAATTAATTTTAAAAATAAACATGAATTTTACAAAATGTTAAAAATTGTTTTATTTCAACCAGAAATAGCTGGAAATGTTGGAGCGATAATTCGTTGTTGCGCATGTTTTGATGCAGAATTTCATATCATAGAACCCCTTGGCTTTCCTTTTGATTTACAAAGAATAAAAAGATCTGCTATGGATTATATTGATTCAGTTAAAATCGTGCGACACCCCTCTTTTGAAAATTTTTTTATTGAAAATATTTTAGAAAATAATACACGCCTTATTTTAGCTTCAACCAAAGGAAAAGAAGATGTTCAAGAGTTTAAATTTCATGATAATGATTTTATTTTATTTGGAAAAGAAAGTGCTGGAGCGCCTGATTTTATTCATTCAAAGGCTCATCATAAAGTTTTAATTAAAATGAAAAATAATCAAAGATCGTTAAATTTAGCAATTTCTTGTGGAATATTTTTAGCCAAAGCAAGCTTTGATATTTCTAATTAATTTCTGAGAGAATTTTTAACATTTATTGATAAAAGTGGTGCAATATTTTTTATTATTTTACCCGCTGCCGGGGCGGCAACCATGCCCGCAGTATTGAATATATAATTTGGTCTATCAAAAACTACATAAACTAAATATTTTGGATCAGAAATTGGAAAAACCCCAACAAAAGAAGCTAAAGTTTGACCTTCGTTATAACTTCCATATTCAGCACGATCTGCCGTTCCAGTTTTTCCGCCAACTTCATATCCATCTATATTTGCATACCTTCCCGTACCTTCTTCAACAACGCTTCGCATCATTTTGCGCATTTTATCCACCGTCTCATCTTTGATTAATTTTTTTGGTTGCTCAGGATTTTTTTCAAGCTTTAAGAATGAAGGTTTATATAAATATCCACCATTAACAATCGCCGAAGTTGCTAAAGCTAAATGAAGCGGAGTCGAAGCGATTCCATGTCCATAAGAAATTGTAAACAAATTTATTTCTCGCCAATTTTTTGGATAAATCGTTCTTCCGAGTCCTGGAAAATCTGCTTCAACTTTTTTTAAAAAACCAAATTTTGATAAAAATTCTTTTTGATTATAAATTCCTAATTTCTCAGCGATCTTAACCGTGCCAATATTAGAACTTTTAGCAAAAATTTCTTTTACGGTCATTTGATCGCCATATTTATCATGATCTTTAATAGAAAATCTACCATATTTAATTGGCTCATTTACAGCATAAACATCTTCCATATTTATTAAATTATGCTCGATAGCAGCGCCATTAGTAAAAATTTTCATAACCGACCCGAGTTCGTAAGAACCACTCGTTATCATGTTAAATCGTTGCTCGGGCAAAACTTCGCTTTGTGAGTTTGCATCAAAAGATGGAATCGACGCCATCGCTAAAATTTCGCCATTATTTACATTCACAACAATCCCCGATGCAGCCTTGGCACGAAACTCTTCTTTCGCCTTTATCAATTCATCAAATAAAATATCTTGAATACGCACATCCATCGCTAAATAAAGATTTTGACTCGTCATTAATTTACGATCATGTTGCATTTCAATGCCTGACAAGCCTTTTCTATCTAGATCAACAAATCCGACATAATGACTAGCAATTGATTTTTGCGGATAAACGCGAATTAAATCTTCTTCAAAAATTAGTCCTGCGATTTGTAATTTCTCAACAGTATCAACTTGCGAAGGTGTTAAATTTCTTCTAATTAAAATCCATTGCTTACCATTTTTTCCTTCGTTAATTTTTTTAAGAACTTCTTCATATTTTAAATCAGGAAAGCTCTTGGCCAAAGAGTCAGCAACATATTTTGCATCACGCACCAACACCGAACTGACATAAAGAGATTTTGTTTTTAAATCAGTTGCGACCAAAACGCCATTACGATCATATATATCAGCTCTTCTAATGTTTTTTCGTGACTCATAAATATTTTTTATATTGGCTCTATCGTGAGTAAAAACCACAAAAAACATTCGATAAATTATCATCAAAAAGATAAATAATATCAGAAAAAAAATAAATTTAAGCCTTCCGAATTGTATTTTAATATCGGGCATTTTGGTCGATAATAATGTTTAAATTAAAATTATAATTTTATTTCCGCGACTAGCTTTTTAACTGCCTCAACGGAATTATCAAACATAATTTTTTCTTCAGAATTCAATTGTAATTCAATAACTTTTTCAACACCATTTTTACCAATGATAGCCGGCACACCAATATATAAATCATTCAAGCCATACTCACCTTGCAAACTAGTGGCAACTGGTAAAATTTTTCGCTTATCGAATAAATAACTTTGCGCCATTTCAATCGCAGAAGTTGCTGGCGCGTAAAACGCCGAACCAGTGCCAAGTAATTTCACGATTTCAGCTCCGCCGTCACGAGTTCTTTGCACAATTTCATCAATTTTTTGTTGCGAAGAATAGCCCATTTTAATCATGTCAGGAATTGGAATTCCAGCAATTGTTGAGTAACGAACCAAAGGCACCATCGTATCGCCATGACCTCCCAAAACGCATGAATGCACATTATCAACTGAAACATTAAATTCTTGCGCTAAAAAATATGACATTCTTGAAGAATCAAGAACGCCAGCCATTCCAACCACTTTATTTTTTGGTAAACCAGAAATTTTTTGCATCACATAAACCATCGCATCGAGCGGATTTGTAATCACGATCACAAAAGCATTTGGAGCAAATTTTTTAATATTTTCCGCTACCGATTTAATTATTGAAGTGTTGGTTGCAAGCAAATCATCGCGACTCATTCCAGGCTTACGAGCAATTCCCGCAGTGACGATTACAACATCAGAATTTTCAATCAAAGAAAAATTATTTCCGGCCGAAATATGTGAGTCGAAACCTTCAACCACCGAAGATTGAGCTATATCGAGCGCTTTGCCTTTGGAAACTTCGCCATTAACATCAACCAAAACAATATCTCCTAGATTTTTTAAACCAGCTAAATGCGCTAGAGTTCCGCCAATATTGCCCGCACCAACTAGTGCAATTTTATTTTTTTTGCTCATAAAAGAAATTAGTTTTGATTAATAATATTTAAAATTTTTTGAAAAACTTGTTGTTGATTTTGCGTTCCATCGACAATATTAATGCGTGAATTTTTTTTCGCCAATTCAAAAAATCCTTCATAAACTTTTTGATGAAATTCATTGCCGAGTTTTTCGTAACGATTATTATTTCCTCTTGAAGAAATGCGCGCAAAAGCCTCATCGACAGAAACATTAATTAAGAAAGTTATGTCGGGCATGAATTCACCAATTGCAATTTTTTGAATTTTTTCAATTTCTTCAAAAGCGATGCCCATGGCGCTTCCTTGATATGCAAAAGTTGAATCAACAAAGCGATCACAAATCACAACTTTACCACTTTTTAAAGCGGGTTTGATAACTTTTTCAACATGCTCAATGCGCGACGCAAAATTTAATAATAACTCACTTTTTGCAGAAAGTTTATCGATTTCTTCATCGAACAAAATTCCACGAATTTTTTCACCCGCCAAAGATCCTCCTGGCTCACGAGTTAGCAAACAATCTATTTGCTTTGATAAAAAATATTCATAAAGTTTTTTAGCTTGGGTTGACTTACCGCAACCTTCAATTCCCTCAAAGGAAATAAACTGAAAATTTTTATTCATTATGTCAAAATTTAAAAATGTTTTAATCACGGGAGCCAGCTCTGGTCTTGGACGCGCCCTCGCCATCGAACTTTCAAAAAAAAGTCAAAACTTATTTTTATGCGCTCGCAATTTTGAAAATCTACAAGAAACTAAAAATCTTTGTCAAAATTCAAATGCCAATATTTACTTAAAAATTTTGGATGTCAAAGACGAAATTGCATCGCAAAATTATATTGCCGAAATCGAAGAAACTTTTACTCTTGATTTAGTTATCGCGAATGCTGGCATTTCTGGTGGTACCGCCCAAGGCACCGAAAGCTTTGCGCAAGTTAAAGAAATTTTCGACACCAATCTTTATGGCGTTTTAAATATTGTTCAACCCGTAATTGAAAAAATGACATCAAGAAAAAGCGGACAAATTGTTATTATTTCTTCGCTCGCAGGTTTTGTTTCTTTACCAAGCTCTCCCGCTTACAGCGCCAGCAAATCTGCCGTTAGGATTTACGGCGAAGCTTTGCGTGGCAATTTAGCTGAATTCGGTGTTAAAGTTAATATTGCTTGTCCCGGATATATTAAAACACCAATGACCGCGGTTAATAATTTTTATATGCCGTTTTTGATGAACAGCACCAAAGCTTCACAAAAAATAATCAATGGCATTGAAAAAAATCATGGACGCATTATTTTCCCAATTATTTTTTATTTTTTAATTCGAGTTTTATTATCTTTGCCATTTTTTTTAATTGAAAAAATCATGAAAAAATTACCAAAAAAATCTGCTTTAAAAAAATAAAAAGCATAAATTTTTGGCATTTAAAAAAATTATTTGACTTAAAAATAAATTTAGTGATAATAACTTTCATAATCATTAAATTAATAAAAAAAATTTCAATAAATTTGTGATAAATTTAGTTTCTCAAAAAAATATCTTCGAAACAAAGCCAGCAATATTCGCCATTATTTTCCATGCACTAATTTTGGCATCAATTTTCATAAATTTTAAACCCGAATTTACTCAACAAAAAATTATAAAAGTTAGTCTTTTTAATAGTGAAGTTTCTAAAAAAACATCATTTATAAAAAATGACCAAACATCTTTAAATTCAAAATCAGTAAATTCTCATTCTAAAAATTTAGAAGAAAAAAATAACGCTCAAAGCGAACCAATTTTTGATGCACAATATTTAAATAATCCCGCTCCACTTTATCCAAAAGTCGCTCGCGATCGCGGTATCGAAGGCAAAATTTTACTCGAAGTTGTGGTCAAAGAAGATGGAAACGCCTTAAATGTTAAGCTCATTGCATCAAGTGGCTCAAGCCTTCTTGACGAGTCAGCAATTGAAGCGGTTAAAAATTGGAAATTTATTCCCGCCAAAAAATTTGGCAAATTTGTCCAAGCCAAAGTTATAGTTCCAATTGAATTTAAAATTATCTAAAATGGATTTCTCAACCGTGTTGCAACAAGGCGACGCAATCGTCAATTTGGTTTTGATTATTCTAATAATCATGTCAGTTTTGAGTTGGTATGTAATTTTTTACAAAGCTTTAAAATTGAGAAAAGAATATAAATTTTATAAAAATTTTTGCTCAAAAATAGCTAATCAAAAAGAATGGTTTTTGAATATTGATAAAATCTATTTAGATCAACAATCTCAAGGCGTTACACAATTAATCTTGAAGCAAGTAAATGATTTAAAAACAACTCTTGAAAATTACAAATCACACGAATCTAGAAAAGAAATTTTAACGATGCATCTTTCGCAAACGCTTGATGAAATTCGTTTTTGGCTTGATCGCGGTTTAACAATTTTGGCATCAATTGGCTCAATCGCCCCATTCGTCGGACTCTTCGGAACGGTGTGGGGGATTTATCACGCTTTAAACAAAATATCAGCTCAGGGTAGCGTTGGTTTAAATGTTGTTGCCGGCCCAATTGCTGAAGCTTTAATCGCCACCGCCATCGGTCTTGCCACCGCGATTCCCGCGGTTTTAGCTTATAATAGCTTTGTTCGTTTCAATCGACTTTTAATACAAAATTTGCGCCATTTGGCGGAGCAAATCACCGTTTATTTATCCAATCAAAATTTATAAAATGCGCACCGGTTTTGATAAAGAAGATTTACAAGCTCCGCTTAGCGAAATCAACATGACGCCTCTAGTTGATGTGATGTTGGTGCTGTTGATAATATTTTTAATCACCGCCCCAATTTTAACCTCAACAATCCAACTTAATTTACCAAAAGATTCAGGAATTTCAACTCAAGAAAAAGATCCGATCACTATTTCGATCACTAAAAATGGCGAATATTTTTTAGAGGAGCGAGACTTCTCTATCCAGGATTTAGAGGAACATTTAAAAGAAATTGCGCAAGAAAATATTGACTCGCAAATCAATATTCGAGCTGACACCGACGCCCAATTTGGCAAAGTCAGTCATGTTTTATCGATAGCGCAAAAACTCGGCTTGAAGAATGTTGGGTTTATTACTGAGCCGAAATAGTTTTGGTTTTTAATTTGCAACTATGCTTAAAAAATTAATAATATTTTTATTAAGAAGCTTCAAATTCATATTTTCTTAACTCCTCAAAATCATCGGCTTTAGCCCTTTCTCTCTTGGAGTCTTCTTCCGCAATTTTTAGAAATTTTTTATAAAAATTTCTAACGCCATCATCTTCGTCACTTTCCCAACCTTTAAATTCTTCAATTTTCTTTTCGAGAGCTTCAGCAAAGCCATATTTGCCCATAACAACACCTGTCGAAGTTACAATTTGGAATAAGTTACTAAAAAAAATTTCTTCTTTATATAAAGGATTTTTGATAATTGTTTTGCAGATTTTCTTTAAGCTTTCAACATCTTTACAATCTTGTAATTCGGTCAAGCCATTTAAAACCATTAACACGAATTCTATTTGATCCTCACTATCTCCATTAGCAAAAAAAATAAGTTTATCTACAAAATTTTGTGGAAAATCATCAAAAATAATTTTAATTAATCTACCCCACTTGTAAGCGAACAAGCCTTTATCTTTAACAAAATTGTTTTTGCCAATTTCAAATAATTTATCAATTTTTTTAGCAAGCTCATTTTTCAATTTGTCATTGGATAATTCATATGGTATTGCAGAATAAGAATCGCTCTCTTTTGATTTCTCTCTAATTAAACGATTTTCAAAAAAATCAATCACCTCATCAGGATAATTAATTGCCAACCTAGCTAAAACTTCTTCAGCTTCATAACTAACTTCTCCCATGTTTATCAATGCTCCAAGAATAATATCGACATCTTCTAAATTATTTAGATCTTCGATTGTTTTTCCAATTAAATTGTTTAGCCAACAAAAGGCAACCCAGCCATGATTATGATTTTTTATAAGTTCTTTGATGATTTTTAATGTAAAATTTTTACTATCTTTGTTTACTTCCGACCTACTATGATTTGTTATAAATTTGAGCAAAATATCATTAATTTCATCGGTGTTTTTTCCTGTTTTAATAGTTTTATCTAAAAGTCTCTCTCTCAAATTAAAATTATCGCCATTGTCTCGCGAAAGAATTGACGCACACTCTTTTAAATAAAGATCTTTATCGATATAATCCGAAATCAAATTCTCCACGACATCTCTTTTTTTGAGAATCAAGCCTAGCAATATTGGTGAAATAAAATTATTTGCTAATCCATTTTTATTCAATTCTTCTATGTCTGGCGATTTACTCTTCAAAGCTTCCAAAGATAAATCCGGCTGAGTTTTAGCAAGGTGATATAACAATTCATGAATATTAAATAATCTTTCGTGACTTTCTTTTTTTATAAGGGCAAAAATTCTTTGTATCCATACTTCAAAATTTTCTACATTTATCAATTTAATATATTTCTCAATTATTTCTTTTCCATCAAGACAATTTTCACCCCAATAGCTTTTTAATGTTAATACGAAATCAGTAGCACCAATCAAATCTCTATAAATTACATATTCTTGATCACGCCACAAATTATCGCGGAACTTTTCTATTAAAATTCTAAGCTCATTATTCTTAGCTACAAAGGATAAATCGGTGATTTTTTCTAATTCAAATTTACTTAAACTAAAATGAATTCTCGATAAATAATTTTCGATTACCTGCATCGATTTATAATTTTTTTCAGCAATTTTGGTGCAATAAAAATTAACTATCTCGATTGCACCAGCCCCCTTTACAAATACATTTTAATTTATTAATATCTGCGGGTAATTCTAAAAATTAAGGAGATTTTATGCCTAAAGGTTATCCAATATTAGATGAGTCGCAAAAACAAGAAATTATCGCTCGAGTTAAAAAAAATGGTGA
>CAMDCJ010000008.1 GCA_945890035.1 Rickettsia typhi | reverse complement strand
ACTTCGATGTTAATTTTATTTTTCTTATATTTAGGCTACTTACTTTTATTCGATAATATTGAAGACAAAATCAAGGCTGAAAAAATCTCGGCAATCATTTCGATTATTGGCTTCATAAACATTCCAATCATCAAATTTTCGGTTGAATATTGGAACTCGCTTCATCAAAAAGCTAGCATTATTCGCTCAGGTGGAATGGCAATTGATTCATCATTTTTAAAGCCTTTATTGTTGATGTTTGCAGTATATTTTTGTACTTTTATTTTTATTTCCTTGATTGCAGTTAAAAATGAAATCATGAAGCGTAAAATTCAATCTATAACTTTAAAAAATTTATGACTTACGTTGTTACCGACAATTGCGTTCGATGCAAATATACCGATTGCGTTTCGGTATGTCCCGTCGATTGTTTTTACGAAGGCGAAAATATGTTAGTTATCGACCCAGAGGCTTGCATTGATTGCGGAGTTTGCGTTGTCGAATGTCCGGCTGAAGCAATATCTCCCGAATCTCCAGATTTAGTTAGATGGGTTGAAATTAATCGTGAATATACTAAAAAATGGCCCAATATTACTAAGAAAAAAGATGCTTTACCCGAAGCTAAAGAAATGGATGGAATGAAAAATAAATTTGAAAAATTTTTTGATCCGCGACCAGCAAAATTAAACAAAGAAACTCGATAAAAATATGCTAAATCTCGAAAAAAATTATCAAGCTTTTAAAAACTTAAAAAAACCTGACGCCATTATTTATGATTGGGACAATACTTTGGTCGATACTTGGCCACTCATCCAAAGCGCTATAAATTCAACGATGCGCGCCATGAATAAAGAAGAATGGAGTCTTGCAAAGGTTCGTGATTCAGTTCATAAATCAATGCGCGAATCATTTCCAAAAATTTTTGGCAATGACTGGGAAAAGGCGGGGGCAATTTACAAAAAGTCCTATCACGACATTAATATTGAACAAATTTCTTTGTTAAAAAACTCTTTTGAATTATTAAATTTTGTCAAAAGTTTAAATATTCCACAATTTTTAGTAAGCAATAAAGTTGGTATGACTTTGCGTAACGAAGTTAAAAAATTACAACTTGAACATTTATTTTTTTCGATGGTTGGCGCGCAAGACGCGAACTCTGATAAGCCAAGTCGTGAACCAGTTGATTTTGCTTTAATGGGATCGGGAATTGATACGAAAAAACATCATATTTGGTTTATTGGCGATACGATTGCCGACGTTGAATGCGCTCATAATTCTGAGATTTTTCCAATAGTTTATGGGGATTCTTATTCCAATGAAGTTTCCAAAACAATTGAAGATAATATTATAGAAAATGGCTTCGATAACAAAGGGGCGCTAGCGGTTTATTTTGATCATCAAGAGTTGATTGATGTTTTAAAAAATTTATAAAATCTTCGCGATTTAATAAACTTATTTTATTGTCGAATTAAACAATAAGTCATGCTGTCGTGAAGGGCGCGAAAAGAGGCGTCGATAATGTTTTTTGAAACGCCAATCGTTGTCCAAACTTCACCTTTTTCATTACAAGATTCAATTTGCACGCGCGTGATTGCTTGCGTGCCGTCGGAAGGAGTTAAAATTCTTACCTTATAATCACTCAATTTAATGTTTTTTAAAATTGGATATTTTCGTGACAAGGCCTTACGGAGCGCTTTATCCAAGGCATTCACAGGTCCATTGCCTTTAGAAATTGCTGTTGAAATTTTATCACCGATTTTAATTTTTATTGTCGCTTCGGCCATCGTTATAATTTCGCCATTTTTATCGTGACTCCGCTCATCGACAACGCTAAAACTTATTAATTCAAAAAAATTTGGAACGATTGATAAAGATTTTTTAGCTAGAATTTCAAAACTAGCATCAGCCGAATCATAAGCGTAACCCTGAGTCTCTAGATCCTTAACGATATTAACTAAATCACCAATTTTGTCGCCTAAATTTTCTTCATTTTTAACTAAGCCAATTTCTTTTAAACGACTTATGATATTGGAGCGTCCCGCTTGATTTGAAACCATAATTTGACGATGATTGCCAACTTTTTCAGGATCAATATGCTCATAAGAACTAGCGTTTTTGGCAACAGCCGAAACATGCAAGCCACCCTTATGGGCAAAAGCATATTTGCCAACATAAGGCGCAAATTTATCACTTTCTTTGTTTAAAGTTTCATCAAGAAAACGCGAAGCTTTTAGTAAATTTTTAAGATTAGATTCTCCAATTCCGATATCATAGCCCATTTTTAAAGCCAGAGTTGGAATTATTGAAGTCAGATTAGCATTACCACATCTTTCTCCAAGGCCATTAATCGTGCCCTGAACTTGACGCACTCCGGCCTCAACCGCACAAAGCGAATTAGCCACAGCGTTGCCAGTATCATTATGGCAATGAATTCCAAGATTTTCACCGGGAATAAATTTTACAATCTCGCTAATTATTGATTTTATTTCTGAGGGCAAAGTTCCGCCATTTGTATCGCATAAAATTATCCAACGCGCACCAGCTTCAAAAGCAGTTTTTGCAACATTTAAAGCGAATTCTGGATTGGCTTTATAGCCATCGAAAAAATGTTCGGCGTCGAACATTGCAACTTTTTTTCTTTTAACGATATATTTAATTGATTCAGAAATCATTGCTAAATTTTCTTGTTCAGAAATATGCAAAGCGTGAGTTAAATGAAAATCCCAACTTTTGCCAACAATGCAAATCGATTTCGCTGGTGAGTTAATTAAAGCGTTGAGCGCGTTATCGTTGCCTGCAGAGCTATTAACGCGTCGAGTCATGCCGAATGCAACAAAATTTGATTTCTCTAGCTTCGGAAGATTTAAAAAAAACTCATCATCAATAGGATTTGCCCCAGGCCAACCACCTTCAATAAAATCAATGCCGATTTTATCAAGCATTTTGGCAATATCGATTTTATTTTGAACAGAAAAATTGACGGTACTAGTCTGCGCGCCGTCTCGTAAAGTTGAATCATAAAGATAAACTCTTGATTTCTTATTCATAAAATTAATTTATTTGAATATATTTTAACAATTTATAGATTGAAATTTGATCTTATATCATTAAAAAAATTAATGTAAAAAAACAAAAGTTCCAATAATTGCAAAAATTAAGGAAGATGCCCAAAAACTATAAACTACTTTTTGCTCTCCCCATCCTAATTTTTCAAAATGATGATGCAATGGCGCCATCAAAAAAATTCTTTTTTTACGCAATTTGTAAGAACCAACTTGCAAAATAACTGAAACCGCTTCGGCAACAAACAAAATTGAAATCAAGAAAAATACAAATTCTTGCTTAACGATTATAGCAATCAAGCCTAGAACTGAACCAATTCCAAGACTTCCAACATCGCCCATAAAAATTTTAGCAGGCTTCAAATTGAATGTTAAAAAAGCTAAAATTGAGCCGATTAAAGCTATGCAAAAAAATATAATTTCTCCCGAGAATAATACATGCGGAACATTAAATTTAGAGGCTAATTCAGGAGTTGAAGATGCATGAATTAATAAAACTAAGCAAATTAAATTTATAATTGCCGGAACCGAAACCAAGCCATCTAAGCCATCCGTTAAGTTAACGGCATTTGATGAGCCAACGATAACTATTGTTACAAAAATTATATAGATCGATAAATTTAAAGCTAAATAATGATGCGACCCGAGAGGAAAAAATATTTCGCCCGTTGCGTGAATCGGGTCAATCAAATTAAGCCACAAGAAGGCCAAGCCGATAATTGTGAATTGGATGATAATGCGATAACTACCGCGAAAACCTTTAGTATTCTTAAATAAAACCTTCATTAAATCATCTACCAAGCCAATCGAGGCAAAGCAAATCATGATTGAACAAATAACTAAAATATAGCGATTATAAATATCGATGAATAAAAAAGTAGTTATCAGAGTTGCTAACATTATAAAAATTCCACCCATCGTTGGGGTGCGCTTTTTATTTTTAAGATGTAATTCGGGGCCGTCAGAACGAATTGGTTGAAATAAATTTTTCTCATTCATTATCTTTATGTATTTTCGAATTGAAAAAAATCCGATTAGATAAGATGATACCAAACAAATAAAGGCTTTAAGCCATAGGCTTTTAAAAATTACGAGACTAGTGAGCACTGGTTTTCAAAGTTAATTTTTCAATAATTTTTTCCATTTTCATGCCACGCGATCCTTTAAAATAAACAATGTCTCCATCTTTTAAAACACTTTCAAAATCTAGGCTTGCGGATATAGAATCCGGGTAATTTTTAGAATTTTTTAATTTAATATTTTGATTAACTTGATCCATTTGTTTGCCGACCAAAATAATTTGATCAAAGTTTTTTTCTTTAACAAAATTTAAAACCTCTTCATGAATTTCTAAAGATTTTTCGCCAAGCTCAAGCATATCACCAAGAGCGCAAACCATTCTTTTTTTGTTCAAAATATTTTTTAATTTTTCACAATTTTGTAACCCGGCTTTCATTGATAAAATGCTGGCGTTGTAAGTGTCATCAATCATAGTAATTTTTTTGCCGTTAACCACGATGTCGCTAACTTTACCTCGTCCATCCGAACTTGAAAAGTTTTTTAAACTAGCCAATCCCAAATTTAAATTTTTACCAATTAAATCAAGGCAAGAAACCACGATTATCGAATTAAAGTTTACCGCTTGATTAGAGCATCCAGTTGCATAAGAAATTTTTTGATAATTTTTAGTTGTCGCTTCGATTTTTGAAAGAGAAGATTCGTTTATAGATATATCGTTAATTTGATAATCAGATTTATTAATATTTCCGAAAGAAATTATATTTGAATCCTTAATGTTGTAAGATTTAGCCCGTTGTTTTAAAAATTCAAAATGAATATTATCAGCATTAAGAATTGCGACTCCATTTTCTTCTAAACCTGCAAAAATTTCAGATTTTGCCAAGGCAATTTCTTGTTCATTTTTAAAAAACTCAATATGAACGGGACCAACATTGGTAATGATCGCAACATGTGGGCGCGCAATTTTTGAAAGATGAATTATTTCATTTAAATGATTCATGCCCATTTCAAAAATAGCATATTCGCAATCAGCTTCTAGGTTTGACAGTGAGAGCGGTAAACCAATGTGATTGTTTAAATTTCCAGAATTAGCAAAAGTTTTGCCTTGAGTTGAAAAAACTAATTTTAACATCTCTTTGGTGCCAGTTTTGCCAACGCTACCAGTTAAAGCAATAATTTTTGCTTTAGTTCTTTTGCGCGAAAATTCAGCAAGTTTATCGAGGGCTTTGTAAGTATTTTTTACTAAAATTAATCGCGAAACTAAATTAGAATCTTTTATGTCTTCGGGAACTTCCTCAACAATCGCAAAATTAGCCCCATTTTCAAAGGCTTGAGAAATATATTTGTGACCATCGGTATTTTCACCTTTAAGTGCGATAAAAAGCCCTGCATGAACTTTTTTACGACTATCGATAAAAACATTTTCTATCAATAAATTTTCTAAGTTATTTATTGAATTTTTTGATTCGCCTAAAAGCGCTTCCGCTATTTCTTTTGTAGTCCAAAGTATCATTTTTAAAGTAATAAATTATTTTAATATTTCTATTTCGCTAGAATCAAATCTTGCGCCAAATTTTTGAATTATTTTACCAGCCAAAAAATTGCCATATTCGCCACATTTTTCTAAGTCAAATCCGCGAACAAAATAATATAAAAAACCACTGGCAAAACTATCTCCAGCTCCGGTAGTGTCAAGAATTTTTTCAATTTTTTTCGTGGGAATTTCTATGATTTTATCTTTATTTATAATCACGCAACCTTTTTCGCTTCTGGTTAAAGCCACAGTAATTTTAGGATTAGTTTTTATAAAAAAATCGTGAATTTTTTGTTGATCAAAATGATTTAATTGCGCAATTTTTAAAGCCTCCGCTTCGTTTGAAAATAAAATATCTACATCATTTTTTATTAGGTCGATAAAATCTTGATGATGACGCTCCACACAGAAAGAATCCGACAAAGAAAAAGCAATTTTAACATTATTTTTCTTAGCCAAATCGATTGATTTTTTTAGAGCTAAAATAGTTTGCGAAGAATCCCATAAATATCCTTCAATATATAAAATTTTAGCATTTTTAAAATCATTTTCATTGAAATGGGATTCATCAATTTTTGAAGCGCATCCAAGATAAGTAAGCATAGTGCGCTGAGCATCTTTGGTCACCAAAATAAAAGAAGAGGCGGTTTTGTTATCTTGTAAAATTTTTCCATTAAAAATGGCGCCACTTTTTTGAATTTCGTCAATAAATTTTTTACCCGTTGCGTCATCACCAACTGAGCCAATAAATTCAGCTTCATTGCCCAGTTGCGCCAAAGTTGCAATTGTATTTCCAGCCGATCCACCCGAACTAAATTTTTCAATCGATAAATTACTTAAATTATCAACAAAATTTTCATCAATTAAACTCATCGAGCCTTTTTCAACATTAAGTTTTTTAAGAAAATCATCTTCGGATTTACTAAGAAAATCAACGATTGCGTTACCAATTCCAATAATTTTATGCGTCATTTTATTTTATAATAATTTTAAAAAATTTTTTCTTGCCGACCGATAATTCAAAAGTATTTTTATTGTTAACAAAATGATTTATATCAGCAATAATTTCGTTATTGATTTTCACAGCTTTTCCTTCAATTAATCTTTTGGCATCAGCTTTAGATTCCGTAGCTTTAATCTCAAAGATTATATCAACTAATTTTTTTTGATTACCCTCTTCGAAAGCAATGATTTTTTCTTCAAAAGCTTCAACATTTTTTTGTAAAAAAATTTCACGAGCTTTTTTTAAAACTTGATTGGCAATTTCTTCGCCGTGACAAATTTTTGTGGTCTCAAAAGCTAGAATTTCTTTGACTTTGTTGATTTCTTGGCCTTGGAAATTTTCAAGTTTTTTAATTTCTTCAAGCGATAAATCGGTGAATAATTTTAAAAATTTTATAACATCGCCATCATGAGTGTTACGGAAATATTGGAAATAATCAAAGGGCGCGAGCATTTCTTTATCAAGCCAAACCGCGCCGTCAGCGGTTTTTCCCATTTTTTTGCCATCAAAAGTTGTTAAAAGTGGCGAAGTTAAACCGAATGCTTCAGATTTTTTTGCGACTAAATTTTTTTCAAAACCAAGGCGCCTAATTAACTCAACGCCATTAACAATATTTCCCCACTGATCCGATCCACCAATTTGTAAAGCGCAATCATGATTTTTGTAAAGTTCATAAAAATCAAATGCTTGCAAAATCATGTAATTAAACTCAAGAAAAGAAAGTGGTTGCTCACGCTCTAATCTGGATTTAACAGAATCAAAAGTAAGCATACGATTGATTGAAAAATGTTTGCCAATTTCACGCAAAAAATCAACATAGTTAAGATTTTTTAACCAATCATCATTATTTATTAAAATCGCTTTATTTTCTTGAAAATTTATAAATTTTTCAAGAGTTTCGCGAATTCCAACTAGATTTTCATTGATTTTATTTGAATCTAATATTTGCCTGGCGTCATCTTTGCCAGAAGGGTCACCAATTTTTGTCGTGCCTCCGCCAAGTAAAATTATGGCTTTATGACCATGTTTTTGAAGCAATCTCAAAATCATTATTTGAATTAAACTACCAACATGCAAAGTTTTTGCGGTGCAATCAAAACCAATATATGCGGTTATTTTTTGTTGGGATAAAACCTCGTCAAGCTTTGTTATATCTGTGCATTGCGCTAAATATCCGCGCTCAAAAAATTCATGTAAAAAACTTGATTTCAAATTCATTTTTGAAAAAAAAATTAATATTAGTAATAAATTGATTTTATTTAAAAAAAGTTATTTTAAAATAAATCTTTTATTCAGTAAACCTAAATTTATTTAAATTATGAATCTAGATGAAAAGCAACAAAAATGCTCGAATTGGTTTCGCTTCTTGCGCGATGCCATCTGTTTCGAATTCGAAAAAATTGAAACTGAATTTGATAAAAAATATCCGGGAAAATTTGAAAGAAAAAATTGGGACCGAATAGAAAAATCTCGACCTGACAATGATGGCGGACATGGCGAAATGTCGATAATGAAAGGCAATGTTTTTGAAAAAGTTGGTGTAAATTTTTCTGAAGTTTACGGCGAATTTAGCCCTGAATTTCGCGACGAAATACCTGGCGCCAAAGAAGATCCAAGATTTTGGGCTTGCGGAATCTCTTTGGTGGCTCACATGAAGTCACCACTTGTTCCCGCCGTTCATCTTAATACGCGCTTTATTTGCACTCAAAAAACTTGGTTTGGTGGCGGAACCGATTTAAATCCAGCCGTTGAAAACCCTCAAGACACCATCGATTTTCATGCTTCTTTAAAAAAAGCTTGTGATTCTGCCGATCCAACTTATTACGAAAAACAAAAAAAATGGTGTGACGAATATTTTTTTATTAAACACCGCAATGTCACGCGTGGTGTTGGCGGAATTTTCTATGATTATTTAAACACCGAAAATTTTGACAATGATTTTGAATTTACCAAAAATGTTGGCTTGGCTTTTTTAGATATTTATCCAAAAATTGTGCGTCGCCAAATGTCAAAAAAATTTACCGATCAACAACGAGAAATTCAGTTACAAAAACGCGGACTTTACGCAGAATTTAATTTAATTTACGATCGCGGAACTCGCTTTGGACTTATGACGGGAGGTAATGTTGAGGCAATCCTCATGTCTTTGCCACCGATTGCCAAATGGGAATAAATTTAACATTTTTTAAAAAATAAAATGCAAAAAATTAATAAAATATACGAAGGAAAAGCAAAAATTCTTTACTCAACAGAAGATGAAAATTTTCTAGTACAATATTTTAAAGACGATGCCACTGCTTTTAATGCTCAAAAGAAAGCTGTGATTGAAGGGAAGGGCGTTTTGAATAATATTATTTCAGAATTCATAATGCTAAAACTCGCCGAAAAAAATATTCCAACGCATTTCGTTAAAAGACTCGATAACCGTGAACAATTAATTAAAAAAGTTAAAATTATTCCGCTCGAAGTTATAATTCGCAATATTTCAGCCGGCTCAATGGCAAAAAGACTTGGCATCGAAGAAGGTCGCGAATTATTAGCACCAATTTTTGAAATTTGCTACAAAGATGATGCTCTTGGCGACCCTTTAATAAACGATGATCACGCTATTAGCGTTTTAAAAATTATTAACAAAAATCAACTGCAAGAAATCAAAGATTATTCTTTAAAAATTAACAATATTTTACAAAAAATATTTAAAGATATTCAAATTAAATTAGTTGATTTTAAAATTGAATTTGGTTTTGATGTGGTTAATAAAAATCAAATTTTATTGGCTGACGAAATTAGTCCCGACAGCTGTAGATTATGGGATGAAAATACTTCTGAGAAACTTGACAAAGACCGTTTTCGTCGTGATTTAGGCGGTTTAGTTGAAGCTTATCAAGAGGTTGCTAATCGATTAAAAATTAATTTTTAAATTATGCAAATCAGAATTAATATTGCGCTTAAAAAAGCGGTTTTAGATACCCAAGGAAAAGCCATTGAAGCTTCTTTGAATAAAAACCTTGGTTACTCACAAATTTCTAATGTTCGTCAAGGAAAATTTGTTGATATTGAAATCAACGAAACCGATCAAGAAAAAATCCAAATTATCGTTGATGATATTTGCGATAAATTATTGGTTAATAAGATTATTGAAGATTATTCATATCAAATCTTAAAAAATTAATTTAAATTTTTAAATAATGAAATCTGCTGTTATAACTTTTCCAGGTTCAAATTGCGATCGCGACGCCGTCATAGCTTTGCAAAAATTTAGTAGCAAAGTCCAACGAATTTGGCATAACGAAACCTCTCTCGACAATGACCTAGATTTGATTGTCATTCCCGGAGGATTCTCTTTTGGCGATTATTTGCGTAGTGGCGCGATGGCAAGCATTTCTCCCATAATGCAAGAAGTCAAAAGATTATCACAAAAAGGCGTGAGAGTTTTGGGTATTTGTAATGGCTTTCAAATCTTAACCGAAAGCAATTTATTGCCGGGAGTTTTGATGCGAAATAAAAAAATCAAATTTATTTGTCGTGAAGTTAATTTGCGAGTCGAAAATAATGACTCGGATTTTACCAAAAAATATAAAAATCGTCAAATTATTAAAATTCCAATCGCGCACATGGATGGCAATTATTTTGCTGAACCAAATACGATTAAAAACATAGAAGATAAAGGCTTGGTGGCTTTTCGTTATGTCGATGAAAATGGCAATGTTTCTGATGATTCAAACCCAAATGGCTCAATTTTTAATATTGCCGGAGTCTTCAATGAATCAAGAAATATATTAGGCATGATGCCTCACCCTGAAAGAGCTGTTGATAAAAATACCGGCTCGAGTGATGGCAATTTAATGTTTGAATCATTAAAAAGTTTGTTTTAATTATGTTAAACAAAGTAAAGGTCGCCATATTAATTTCTGGACGCGGATCAAATATGCAAAAATTAATTGAAGCTTGTGAAGATCCAAATTTTCCAGCTGAAATTATTGTAGTTGGTTCCAACAACTTGAACGCTTTAGGGCTTGAATATGCCAAATCGAAATCCATTAAAACTTTTGTTTTGGATCATAAAAATTTTAGTAATTATCAAAATTCTCGTGAAGAATTTGACAAAGCTTTGCATCAAGAAATTATAAAACATAATGTTGAAATAATTTGCTTGGCAGGCTTCATGCGCCTTCTATCAAAGTGGTTCGTAGATAAATGGCATAATAAAATTATCAATATTCATCCATCTTTACTTCCAGATTTTAAAGGCGCTAATGCTGTTGAGGACGCTTTAAAAGCTGGCGTTAAAATTTCTGGCTGTACTACGCATTTTGTTTCTCTTGAAATGGATGCGGGACCAATAATTATGCAGTCTCAAGTGTTAATCGATAAAAATGATGATAAAGATATTTTATCTCAAAAAATTTTAGCTAAAGAGCATGAAATTTATCCATTAACTTTAATGAAAATTTGTACAAAAATTTTAGAAAATTAAATATGAAAATATTGCCTTTAATTATCGCTCCAGATCCACTTCTTAAAAAAATTTCTAAACCAGTTTTAGAAGTTAATGATGAATTGCGTGAATTTATGAAAGCCATGTTAAATACCATGTATCAAGAAAATGGGATAGGTTTGGCAAGTGTTCAGGTTGGAGTTTTAAAAAGAGTTTTAGTGATGGATATTGATTACGAAACTCAAGATGACGACCACCATCACCATCATGGAGAATGCTCAGGAATTCATGTAAGAAATGCCAATCCTCAATATTTCGTTAACCCTGAAATTATTGAATTTTCAACCAAGGACTCAATTTTTAACGAAGGTTGCTTATCTTTTCCAAGTGCTCGAGCCGAAGTGACTCGTCCTGAATCGATTAAATTAAAATATCTTGACTACAATGGTGAAAAACAAGTAAAAAATTTTGATGGGATTTCTGCGACTTGTATTCAACATGAAATCGATCATCTTAATGGCATTACTTTTGTTGATAAAATCTCGCCATTAAAACGCGAGATGATCTTAAAAAGATTGAAAAAAATAAAATAAAAAATGGCTAATTTTAAATATAAAGCAATCAATCAAGATGGAAAATATGTTAGTGGCAAAATTGCCGCTGATAACCCGTCTGAGTTAATGTCTTTATTGAAATCAAGCGAAATGGAATTGGTTTCCTATCGCAAAGAAAAAAATCGTGGTTCCGCGATTTTCGGCGGTTTAAAAGGCAACGAATTGGTTACGATTTTTATTCACCTTGAACAGCTTGATAGAGCAGGCGTATCAATTATCGACTCCATACAAGATTTAAAAGAAACGGCGGATTCATCAAAAATTAAAAACTTGATGCAAGAACTTTATGAGTCGATTAAAAATGGTAACTTATTTTCTGAAAGCCTTGCCAAGCGTCCCGAAATATTCAAACCAACTTACGTTGGCTTGATTGCAATGGGTGAGAAAACTGGTAACTTATCAAATTCTTTTTTAAATATTGTCGAAGATATTAAATGGAATATTGAAATTCGTCGAAAAACTCGTAAAGCCGTACTGGGCCCTTTATTTGGTATAATTTTGATGTTCGCGGTACTTGGAATTATGACTGCGGTAGTGGTTCCAAAAGTTACCGGATTTTTGGCTGCACAAAGTATCGGTTTGCCATTTCTTACCGTCGCATTAATTTCTTTTTCAGACTTTGTTCAAAACTATTGGCTCCTCATAATCACAACTCCCCCAACAATTTGGGCTATCTTTAGAATTCTTGGAACTTTTCCAAAATTTAGTGTAAAAATCGATTACTTAAAGCTTAAAATTCCTATTTTTGGCCCAATTATTACTAAAATTGAATCTGCAAAATTTTGTCAATTCTTTGCCATGACTTTTAAAAGCGGTCTTGGAGTACTTGAATGTCTTGATTCTTCAAGCGTCACCTTAAAAAATAAAGCAATAAAAAGCGCCATTTACTTTGTGCGCCAACAAGTTTCCGACGGTCAATCTCTTTCCGGATCAATCTCCGCTACAAAATTCTTTCCCAACCTCGTAGTCAGAATGTTTAAGGTCGGCGAGGAAAGTGGTAACATGGAAGGCTCTCTAAAAAATATCAAATATTTCTATGACAAAGAAATTAATGACTCGATCGAAAGGATTGTATCGTTGATTCAACCTACAATCACGATTATCATGGGTGGAATGATCGCGTGGATTGCGGTTGCGGTGTTTGGTCCAATTTATAGCACATTCTCTAACTTGCAATAATGCTCGAAGAACAATCTTACATAGTTTTGGCGGTCGGAACTGATATCGGCAAAACTTTTCTTGTCGAAAATTTATGCAAAAAAAATTCCAAATATAATGCCATAAAGCCAATAATTACAGGCTTTATCAACGATAATAATTCTGATAGCGCTAAGATTTTAAATGCATTAAATGTTAAAGTTAACAAATCAAATCTTGATAAAATTTCTCCTTGGCGCTTTAAAAAACCTCTTTCTCCAAATTTTGTAAGCAATATTCCTAAAAATGAAATTGTTGATTTTTGTAAAAAAAATATCAAGGATTCTCAACAAAACCAACAAATATTATTGATTGAAGGTGCTGGCGGAGTAATGACGCCAATTAATAATAATTTTACCTTTTTAGATTTAGCCCAAGATTTAAAATTACCAATTTTATTAGTTACCTCTAATTATTTAGGTTCAATAAGTCATACTCTTTGTTGCTTGGAAGCTATAAAAAATAAAAATCTAAAAGTTTCTAAAATAATTGTTAACGAACATCAGTTAATGCCAATAAAAACTTTAAAATTCATTGATTGTTTAAATAATTTTTGCAATCATGAAATTGTTTCTATGAAGGCTTTTATAAAAAATTCTTGATTGAATAATTAAATATTTTTTACTTAGTAAAAATTAATTAAATTCTTTAAAAAATGACAAACATTATAAATATTAACGACAAAAACGCATCTTGCGAAATAACACCGATGGAAAAAATAAGCTTGCAAAAAGAAAATAGTCAACAAGAGTGGCGAAAAAAAGCTGAGGTTTTGTGTGAAGCCTTACCTTACATGCGTAAATTTTCTGGCGAAACTTTTGTTATTAAGTTTGGCGGAGCGGTTATGGGTGGCGATAATAATTTAAAAAATTTTGCTAAAAATATTGTTTTATTAAAACAAGTTGGGATTAATCCAATCGTAGTTCATGGTGGCGGTCCACAAATTGGCAAAATGCTGGAAAGACTAAACATAAAATCAACTTTTATTGATGGCTTAAGAGTTACTGACGCCGAAACTGTTGATATTGTTGAGATGGTTTTAGCTGGATCAATTAACAAGATGATCGTTAAAGAAATCAATTTAGCTTCGGGCAAAGCGATTGGAATTTGTGGCAAAGATGGCAATTTAATTCGTGCCAGAAAAACCACTAAAACTAAAAAAGATCCAAATTCAAATATTGAAAAAATTCTCAATCTTGGTTTCGTTGGCGAACCTTATCAAGTCGACCCCGACTTCTTAAATATTTTTGAAGATTCTGATATAATTCCCGTAATTGCTCCAATCGGACTTGGTGATAATGGCGAGACCTTCAATATCAATGCTGATACCGTTGCTGGAGCAATCGCATCGGCAATTAATGCTTCGAAATTAATTATTCTTTCTGATATCGACGGCGTAATGCTTCCGAACGGTGAATTAGTAAGTCATTTAAATGTTGCCACCGCTAAACAAATGATTGCCAATGGCGTTATAACTGGCGGAATGATTCCAAAAATTGAAACTTGTATCAATGCTATTGAAGCTGGAGTTGGGCACGCACACATTTTGAATGGCGGAGTCGATAATATTTTATTGATGGAAATTTTTACTGAAAGTGGCGCAGGAACGATGATTATATAAAATACCTTAATTTGCTTGCGCAAAATAAGACTCACTTGAATTTGCTTACGCAAATTTAGTTAAAAATTGAATCGCTTCGAAGACGAGTGAGTTTTTTTACTTCTTATATAACGCTAAATTTTTATAAACTTAGCGTTTATTATTAGAGCCAAGATATTTACAGCCCGTATTTCTCAACCAAAATCTCCGCAATTTGCACCGCATTAAGTGCCGCGCCTTTTTTCAAATTATCCGCAACAACCCATAAAGAAAGACCGTATTTAATCGAAGAATCTTTACGAATTCTTGACACAAAAACTGGATCCTTCGCCGAGGCTTCGATTGGAGTCACGAATTTCATTTCTTGCGGATTATCAATGACGATAACGCCGTCACTTTCTTCTAAAGCTTCACGGGCTTCTTCGGGAGTAATTGCGCTCTCAAATTCGATATTAACAGCCTCAGAATGCGAATTAAATACCGGAACGCGAACGCAAGTTGCCTCAACTTCAATATTTGCACCGAGAATTTTTTTAGTTTCAACTTTCATTTTCCATTCCTCCTTGGAAACGCCATCATCCATAAAAACATCAATTTGCGGGATCACATTAAAAGCAATACGGCGACTGAATTTAGAAGGCTCAACATTTTGATTTTCATAAACTTTTTTTGTAGAATTATAAAGTTCATCCATCGCTTCTTTGCCAGCGCCAGAAACAGCTTGATAAGTTGCCACCACAATTCTTTTAATTTTAGCAATATCATGAAGTGGCTTTAAAGCAACAACCATCTGAATAGTTGAGCAATTTGGATTAGCAATAATATTGCTTTTAATATAGCCTGCAATCGCTTCGGGATTGACCTCAGGAACTATTAATGGAACATCTTCATCCATGCGAAAATGCGAAGTGTTGTCAATTACTACACAACCGGCCTTGGCAGCTTTTGGCGCATAAATCGCCGACACTTTTCCACCTGGAGAAAAAAGCGCAATCGAAGTGCCTGTAAAATCATAACTATCAAGCGCTTTCACGATTAAAGTTTTATTGCCGTAAGAAACTTTTCTACCGACTGAATTTTGCGAAGCCAAAGCAACGATTTCATCAGCGGGGAATTTTCTTTCGTGAAGAATATTTAAAATTTCGCGTCCAACATTTCCTGTGGCACCGACAACTGCAATTTTTCTAGTCATAAATTTTAAAAAATATTTAAGGTTTTATATTGTTTTTAATTTTCTAAACTTTGTAAAGTTTTTAGCTAAAATAAATTTATTAATCTTTGTATAATTAATTTAAATTAAAACAAACTTTCACATAAAAAAGTTTTGAATAAACTAAAAGAACATTCATAATAAATTTAAAAAATAATTTGGCAAATTTTATGATTAAAAAAATTTTTATTGTTGCAGGTGAAGCCTCTGGAGACCTTCTTGGCTCTAAGTTGATGCGCGAGTTAAAAATATCAAATCCACAAATTGAATTTTGTGGAGTTGGGGGGCAACAAATGGAAAATCATGGCTTTAAATCAATTTTTCCACTTGAAGATTTAGCAGTTATGGGCTTCTTGGAAGTGCTTCCTCACATTCCAAAATTATTAAAACGGATTAACCAAGTCGTTAAAAAAATTCAAGATTTTCAACCAGATATTTTGATTACCATCGATTCACCAGATTTTTGTTTTAGAGTTTTAAAAAAACTTAAAAAAACTGCTGATTTTTCAAAAATTAAAAAAGTACATTTGATTGCGCCGTCAGTCTGGGCTTATCGCGAAGGGCGCGCTAAAAAAATTGCGCAACTTTATGATTTACTTCTTACGATTCTTCCTTTTGAGCCTCCATATTTTGAAAAATATGGCCTTAAAAGCGTTTTTATTGGACATCCTTTAATCGATGATGCGCCAGATTTTTCTAAAAAAAATGAAATAAATTCAGAGTTTCGTGAATTTTATAAAATTTTAAATGACGATAAATTAATTTTACTAACTCCCGGAAGCCGAATTGGCGAAGTGAAAAGAATATTTCCAGAATTTATTGATGCCATAAATATTTTAAAAAACACAATTCCTAATATAAAAATCGTTATTCCAATCGTTAAAAAAACTAAAAATATTGTTGAAGAATTATCCAAAAAAATTGCCGTTGAATATTTTTTAATTGAGAGCCAAGATTTAAAGAAAAAAGCCTTTTACTCATGTGACTTTGCGCTAGCAAAATCAGGTACTAATGCCATTGAAATATCATTATATAAAATTCCTTTAATCATTGCTTATAAAATAAATTTTTTAACTCATTTTATTTTAAAAAGAATGGTTAAAATAAAATATGCCAACCTTTTAAATTTAATTGCAAAAAAAGAAATTATTCCCGAACTTCTTCAAGAAAAATGCAACGCTGATTTAATTTCCAAAACAATCTTAGAAATTATTGAAAATAAAGATTGCGCGCAAAAACAAATAATCGAAGCTAATAATTCGCTAGAAATTCTTGGGTTAAATAAGATAAAAAATCCAATGGCTTTGGCGGTTAATGAGATTTTAAAATTATGAAATTTTTTATTTTACTTTTGGCACTAATTTGCAATCTACAATCCTTAGCAAAAGCCCAAATTGTATCCCCTTGTTCTAAGATCGGATCACTTCTTGTAGTTGAGGAGGAGTCGCATAAAATTTTATTCGAAACTAATGCGCAAAAATTAATTTATCCGGCATCTTTGGTTAAAATGATGACCGCATATTTAATCTTTGAAGCTTTAGAAAAAAATCAATTGACTTTTGAGCAAGAATTAACATTTTCTGCGCGTGCGCAAGAGATTTCTAGAATCAACAAAGTCAACACTCTGGGAATTAGCGAAGGTGATAAAATTTCAGTATTAAAAGCTATACAAACTTTAATTATAAAATCATATAATGAATCTGCGATCGTTCTGGCTGAAGCGGTTGAAAATAATGAATGGGATTTTGTAAAAAAAATGAATAAAAAAGCTTTAGAACTTGGGATGATAAATACATCATTTCGCAATGCCTCAGGTTTACACGAAGAAGGGCAATACACAACATCTTCAGACCTCGTTCGATTAGCAATTCGTTTAAAGAAAGATTTTCCGCAATTTTATAATTTTTTTTCAACGAAAGAATTTTCTTATAAAAACAAAATTATAAAAAGTCATAATCGAATTTTAAACGAATATGAAGGTGCCGAAGGGATGAAAACCGGCTTCACCAATGCCTCGGGATATAATTTAGTTTCTTCCGTAAAAAATAATAATAAACGTATATTTTCGGTAGTAACTGGCTGTACTTCATCAAGATATCGCGATGATTTGTCAAAATTTTTACTCGATTTGTCTTTTTTAGAAAGCACCGAAAATAATAGTTTATATTTTAAAAAAATATCTTTAAAAAATTCTAATCAAATTTATGATAACCAAAAGAAGTAAAAATTAAAAAACTTATTAAATTATGAACAAAAATAATATTGTTTCGGCTGGATTATTAATCATTGGCGATGAAATTCTTTCGGGAAGAACCGTCGATCAAAATATTAATTTTTTAGCTAAAAATTTATCTGAAAATGGTATTTTACTTAAAGAAGTAAGGGTTGTTGGCGATTTTGAAAATGAAATTATTTTTGCCGTTAACGAATTACGAAAAAAATTTGATTATGTTTTTACTAGCGGTGGAATTGGTCCAACGCATGATGACATAACCTCTCTAAGCATTGCTAAAGCTTTTAATCAAGATTTAATTTTAAACGAAGTTGCTCACGAAATTTTAATTCAACATTATGGCGCTGAAAATGTTAATGAGGCCCGCTTAAAAATGGCATATTTACCTAGAAAAGCCTCGCTTCTTGACAATCCAGTTTCGTCAGCTCCAGGTTTTAGAATTGAAAATGTTTTTGTAATGGCAGGGATTCCAAAAATTTTTCAAGCAATGTTTGAAGCTTCAAAAAAAGAGTTAAAAATAGGTTGTAAAATTAGCGCTCGTGAGTTAAAAATCTCTTTAACCGAAAGTATAATTGCAAAAGATTTAACCGATTTACAAAATCAATATCGTGAAATTTCGATGGGAAGCTATCCCTTTGAAAATGGCACTTCTCTAGTTTTTAGAGGCTTTGATAAAGAAATTCTTGAGGAAGCATTTTTAAAAATGCAAAATTTAATTACCAAAATTGACCCAAAAATAACTATAGAAATCTTGTAATGGCCGATAAAGCTTTAAAACATATTAATCAATCAACAATCGAAGATGATGAAGTTCGTCACGAATATAACGAATTCATTAAAAAGAATGTATTAAGTGGCCAATATTTCAAAGACGGCCAAGATTGGTATATCTTTCGCTACATTACTCCAATCTGCGATAGAGCAATATTATTCGTTGCACTTTTGATTCTTTTAATCTTGATTTATACGGTTAAAATTATGGGCGATTCGATGTTTCCATTGGTGGTTTCGCAACCAATATTTACCTCTGCAAAAGATCCCACAATTTATCAAACTAAAATTGTTAAACTTAAACCAAAAAAAGGTGAAAAAGATTTTGATCAACAGGTGCAAACTTTCGATGAATCAATCATAAAATATTTACTTTCAAATTATATTATTAACCGTGAAGGCTTTGATTTCAAGGATGCCGAAATAGAAGATGTTAATAAAAAATTTAGCTTTATAAAATCTAATTCAACATTTAGAGAATATAAAAATTTTCAATCAATAATGTCTAAAGATAACAAAAATAGTCCGATAAATAATTTTGGTAAAAATGTTGAGAAAAGCGTGACTATTGATTTTATAAAATTTAGAAGAAAAGAGGGTAAAAATGTCTTTGAAAAAGCTTTATTTTTCATTGTTAATTCAGTTCCGCTTGATGCCGAAGTTGAGTTTACGACACTAGTAAAATCAACTAATGATCTAAGCGAAACCAAGAAAAAATCCGAAAAATATTTGGTTAAAATAAAATATGATTACCAACCAATTTTTAAGAATAATAAACAATCCACAATTGGATTTACTGTAACTCAATATATTTTATATAAAGTTAGGGATATTTAAATTAAAAAAATTACTCACAATTATATGCTCAATAAAATTGATTTTTCAAAAATATTTTTCTTAAAAAATTGCGCTTCAAAATGTGGTTTTTTTTTATTAAAATCATTCACTATTGTAATTTTTTCTTCTTATATTTCCATTTCTAATAGCTACTCTGCTCAGCTTCCACGCTATCTTGGAAGTGAAAAGAAATTTCGTAGTTATGTTTATAATCCCAATGAACTTTATCGTTATTTTGGTCACTACACTTATCAAGGATTTATTGAATTTGATGCGGGCGAAACCATTAACACAATTTCCATGGGAAATCCAACTTTATGGCTGGTCGAAACCCTTGATAATCGACTTTTTCTAAAGCCAGTTGGCGAAGATAATTCCGAAACAAACATGACGGTTTTGACCAACAAAAGAGTTTACCATTTTGAGCTCGTAGCCAAAGAAGCCAAGGGTTTAGCCGATAAAGATTTAATTTTCGTTGTTAAATTTTCATATCCTGATGATAAAGATAAAAACTTGGTTGAGTTCGCTAAAGCTCCACCTTCAGACGAGCCAGATATGAGAGATTTATCAAGCTATAATTTCAATTATCAATATACCGGCGAAAGAATAATTGCTCCTTCGAAAGTTTTCGACGATGGCGTATTTACTTATTTCCAATTCCTTGCTAAAAATTCCGAAGTTCCAGCCATCTATTCTGTTGACTCAGAAGGCTTTGAATCTCTCGTAAACTACAGAGTAGCCGGCACTTATATTATTGTTGAAAAAGTTGCGCCTCAATATACTTTGCGCAACGGAAGCGATATAGTTTGCGTTTACAACATGGAAACTTATTCAAACGGCAAGGCGCGTCAATCAACCGTTATGCCTAACGATAAAGATACTCCGCCTTCGAAGCAAAGTTTTGGAGGCGGTATGTCCGAGATGAATTCATCAATGATGGGAGCGCCACAAAATTCAATGCCTCAATTCAGCGTTCCATCAAACGCTCCAAATATGTCGATACCAAATATGCCGAACGATCAAATGCAACAAATGATGATGCAACAAGGCGAGGGCGGACAAATGCAAGGCGGATCTGATCCGATGGCACAACAAATGATGATGCAACAAGGCGGAGGTGGTGATGGGATGGCAAATTCTATGATGGACGGAGCTAATCCTTTAATGCAAAAAAAATCAGCGCGGAGTAGGGCGTTAGGCTTGCCGTTTTAATAAGGTCTTGCAAAGAATATTGGCTTTAGCTCCCCCGAATTACGGGTTACACCACTACGATTTTCAGTAATAGCTTCAACGCTTTCGGTGCCATAGCTCCCCCCTTGAGGGGTTATTTGCGTTAAAAAAATAGCCTAAACGGCTATTTTTAGCAAATAACGGGATCAGGAACGAAGTGACGCAATCCCAGTCGTGAATCTTTTTCGAAGAAAAAGATGAAACGTTTATCCGCAAAAAAAATTTCAAAAAAGTCAATTTCTTGATTTTGTTTTTATTCAAAATTTTTCCGATTTTTTTCAATTAAAAATCCATAATTTTTTGAATTATTTTTATAATTTTTAGGTAATTTTATAAGAAAAAATATGAAGTTTTTTAAATTTAAAAATAAAATCAAGAAATTAACTTTTGTGGATTTTTTTATTGGTCAACGCTTCGTCCTTTTCTTTGAAAAGGACTTGCCCCAGGGACCCGCGTCGCTTACGCTCCTGATCCCGCTCTTCGCTAAAAATAGCCGTTTAGGCTATTTTTTTAACGCGAAGAGCCCTCAAGGGGGGAGCTGAAGCCCGAAGACTTTCCGAGTTTTTTTTCCATTACTAAATTTTATTTTTAGTTTTAAAAAATTATTTACTTCTTAATTTTCAAAAGCTACTTTTTGGATAAGAATTTTTCAATCCTGATTTTCAAATTTAAAATATATTTTATGAAAAAAATTTTGTCATTAATTGCTCTTTCAATAGTAGTTTCTTCATGTGCCCAAACCTCAAATGGCGTTAGCTCTGGTTTAATTTACACTTCATGGAAAGATCGCGATCCAATTTCTCGAATTGATAATTCCGTTCAAGCTAACAAATCTGGGAAAGCTTGTGTAAAATTACTCGCTGGATTGATTTCTACTGGCGATTCTTCAATTGAAACTGCTAAAAAAAATGGTGGCATTAGCAAAGTTTCTTATGTAGATAGAAGCTTAGAGGCTTTTAATCTTTACATACCAATTTTCCAAGAAGGTTGCACCATAGTTCACGGCAACTAATACAATTATAAAATAACTTACAAAAGGCCGGCGATATTTTTATCGTCGGCTTTTTTTATTGAGTTTTTTTAAAAATTGACATTACAATAAAATCATAAAAAAAATAAACTCAAAAAAAAGTTGATGACAAAAATAAATATTATTGGCGCGGGGCTTGCAGGTAGCGAGTGCGCATGGCAACTCGCCAAAAGAGGTTTTGAGGTTGAAATTTTTGAAATGCGCAATGAAAATCGCAAAACTTTTGCGCATCGCACTCAAGATTTCGCCGAATTAGTTTGTTCAAATTCACTGCGAAGCGATGAAATTACCACCGCCATCGGCTTACTTCATCAAGAAATGCGTCAACTCGATTCGCTAATAATGCGTTCGGCGGAAATCAATAAAGTGCCGGCTGGATCAGCTTTAGCAGTTGATCGCGACGGCTTTTCTAAATTTATCGAAAATGAACTTTTAAATACCAAAAAAGTAAAAATTTCACGCCAAGAAATTCAAGAATTACCAATTGATTCAAATGAAATTTGGGTTGTCGCCACGGGGCCACTTACCTCTGATGCTCTAAGCTCATCGATTCTTAAACATACCGACGAAAAACATTTGGCTTTTTTCGATGCCATCGCCCCAATAATTTTTAAAGACTCGATTGATTTTTCTAAAGCATGGTTTCAATCTAGATATGACAAGGGTTCAGGCTTTGATTACATCAATTGCCCACTCGATCAAGATCAATATCAAGAATTTGTCGATGATTTATTGAAAAGCGAAAAAACCGAATTCAAAGATTGGGAAAAAAATACTCCTTATTTCAATGGCTGTTTGCCGATTGAGGAGATGGCTTCGCGTGGCGTCGACACTTTGCGTTATGGACCGATGAAGCCCATAGGTTTAACCAATCCGCATTTTGAGAAATCACCAATTGGCACGCCACTTCGTCAACGCAAAGAAAAAGCTTACGCTGTGGTGCAACTGCGCCAAGACAACAAGCAAGCGACTTTATACAATATCGTCGGCTTTCAAACTAAAATGAAATATGGCGAACAACAACGAATTTTTCGCAAAATTCATGGCTTAGAAAACGCTGAATTCGCTAGATTTGGCGGGATTCATCGCAATACTTTTATAAATTCTCCGCAATTGCTCGACGAATTTGGTCGCTTCAAAAAATTTCCAAATATTTATTTCGCAGGCCAAATTACTGGCGTCGAAGGCTATGTTGAATCAGCAAGCATGGGTTTAATTACCGGAATTTTTATCGCTAATCAGATCAATAATTCGGCAAAAAAATTATCAAGACCGTCAAATGAAACTGCGATCGGATCTTTGTTAAATCATATTGCGCCCGACTCGGAACAAATGAAAGTGACTCAGGAGAATTCATTTCAACCAATGAATATAAATTTTGGATTATTTGCGCCACTGGAAAATAATATTGCGAAAGATGCGCGGAAAGAGGCCTATAGCACAAGGGCTTTGGAGCAGTTAGAAATATTTAAAATTGAAAATGGCATTAACTAAATAAGCAAATTTATTTTTTTGGCTTGTGCAATTTTTTCGAAAAAGTTTTCTCTTGGCGTTCAGCGAAAGGATTATCGCTCTTACGGAAATAAAGACGAATCGGCGTTAAATTTAAGGCAAAATATTCACGCAAAGAGTTAATTAAATAGCGATGATAAGAGCCTTCCAAAGGTTTTGGATGATTGGTAAAAACCGCAAAAGTTGGCGGACGCTTTTTAATTTGAGTAGCGTATTTTAATTTAATTGCCTTGCCTTTATAAAGCTTCGGCGAGTGAGTACTTTCAGCGGTTTTCAACCAATCAACAAGCTTGTTAGTTTTAATATAAGTTTGCCATTGTTTATAAGTTTCAATCGCTAAATCCAAAGTTTTTTCAACATTATATCCACTTTTTGCCGACACTCCGAGAATTGGTGCGCCGGAAATTTCAGGCAATAAATTTTGAATTTGATCGCGAACTTGACGCATAAAAATTTCTTTATCGCCACTTACTTGATCAATTTTGTTAATCGCAAAAACCAGCGCGCGACCTTCGCGCAAAACCTGTCCCGCTAAAGATAAATCTTGATGATCGAGAAGAGAATTAGCATCAATTAATAAAATTATAACTTGAGCAAAACGCATGGCGCGATAACTATCAATAGTCGAGAGCTTTTCAAGTTTTTGATGAATGGCACTTTTTTTACGAATTCCGGCGGTGTCGATGAAGCGAATTTTTTGATTTTTATATTCAAAATCAACGGCGATAGCATCACGCGTGATACCAGCTTCAGGCCCAGTAATAAAGCGCTCATTGCCTAAAATTTTATTTAAAAAACTTGATTTTCCAGCGTTAGGTTTGCCAATAACGGCGATTTGAAATTGATGCTCTTTATCTTCTTCGCCATCTTCTTCTAAATCATTAATTTCATCTGATTCATCGTCAAAACTTTCACTTTCAAAAGAATCATTTTTATCAACATTTAACTCAGCAAACATTTCTTCATATTTTTCAATTTCAGGAGCGATTTTATCGTATAAATCACCGAAACCTAATTTATGCTCTGCCGAAACCCCAGTAGGCTTGCCGAATCCTAATTTATAATATTCTTTGCTAAATATTTCTTCATTTAAATTTTCGCATTTATTGGCAACTAAAATTGTTGGTTTTTTTATTTTGCGCAACCAATCGGCGAAATAAAAATCGTCATTATTTAATCCCAATTTTCCATCGACGACGAATAAACATAAATCGGCGTCATCAACCGCAAATTGAGTTTGTTCGACCATTCTTTTTTCTAACGAAGCATTGGTGATGTGATGTTCTAATCCTGCGGTATCAATGGCGATGAACTCAAGTGGACCAAGTCTTCCATGAGCTTCTTTGCGATCGCGAGTAACTCCTGGAGTATCATCGGTGATGGCAAAACTTTTGCCAATTAATTTGTTAAAAAGCGTTGATTTTCCAACATTTGGTCGCCCGATTATGGCAATTCTAAACATAAATTTTAATTCTTGAATGTGATTAATGAGCGCTGATTGTAATGTTTTAATTTATTTTAACAACAACGATTTACGCCCTTCCATTTAGCATTGCGACGGTTATTTAAAAATTGTTTTTTTGGAATTATTTGACAATTTTGATGATTTTTTTGGTGATGTTCGAGATATTTTCTATAAGAAAAATCACCCGAAAAATACTCTTTAAATTCTCTCAAAATATTTAAAATTTTTTTCATTATTTTTTACAAAAAAATATTTTTCTAATCGATTCGAAAATCACAATCCATAAAATTATCAAAAAGAACATAGCTATAAAAGCAACGAGCTGTTGATTGAAAATCATTTTTTTAGCATTTATTATTTGTACTTCATCAACAATTTGGTTGGTTATTAATTTTTCTTTTAATGAATTTGCCGAAGCTAAAAATCCAATTTTTAAATCACTCGAAAACACTTTCATTAAAACCGCCGAAGTGGTTGTAAATGTAATGAAAATAAGGGGCATGGCGGTGACTAAACAATAAATTTTTTGCTTTTTATTTTTATAAATAATTACCGTCGCCAAAGTAAGCGCAATGCAAGCCAGCATCTGATTTGACATGCCAAAAAGTGGCCACAAAATATTAACTCCACCATTTGGATCAATCACTCCAACATATAAAAAATAGCCCCAATAAGCTACAACTACAAAGCTTGAAAAAATTCCTGCCCAAGCTGATTCATGCAATTTTTTATCACGAAATTTTAATAAATCTTCAAGCATAAATCTGGCGACGCGCGTTCCGGCATCAAGAGTGGTGAGAATAAAAATCGCCTCAAACATAATCGCAAAATGATACCACATGGCAAGTAAATTTGACCCAAAGGCTGAAGAGAAAATTTTAGCCATTCCAACCGCTAAAGAAGGAGCTCCGCCCGTTCTCGAATAGAGGCTATTTTCACCCATTTGCTCTGCCAAAAGCTCCATTTCTTTACCGTCGAGTTTAAAACCCCAGCCATTGATGGTTGCCACCGCGTCAGCTCCAAGGCTGGCAGCGGAAGAATTAATTGCAAAGAAAATTGCGGGATCGAGAACGCAAGCCGCGATTAACGCCATAATGCCAACAAAACCTTCGAGAAGCATACTGCCATAACCAACTAAACGAACATCATTTTCACTAGAAATAATTTTTGGAGTAGTCCCTGAGGCGACTAAAGAATGAAAGCCCGATATTGCTCCGCAACCAATCGTAATAAATAAAAATGGAAAAATTTTTCCACTAAAAATTGGACCCGAACCATCGACAAACTTGGTTAAAGCGGGCATTTGAATTTGTGGCTGAAAAACCAATAATGCAATTGCTAAAAGTAAAATTGTGCCGATTTTTAAAAATGACGAAAGATAATCGCGAGGAGTTAGAAGAAGCCAAACCGGCAAAACCGCCGCCATAAAGCCATAAAAAATTATACAATACGCAATAAATTTTGCATCACGATCAAAGATTCTTGTTAAATTTTCATCATAGTGAATAACCTTTCCTCCGTAGACCGCAAGCAAGAATAAAATTACACCAACAATACTCGCTTCAATCACTCCGCTTTGACGAATATGATAAATATAAACTCCCACCATCATGGCGATTGGAATCGTCATTAATACCGTGAAAGAGCCCCAAGCGCTATGAGCCAAAGCCTTAACAATCACAAGCCCAAGCACTGCGATTAAAATAATAATTATCGATAAAGTGCCGACCAAAGCACTAATTCCGGCAACTTTACCGATTTCATCTTCGATCATTTTGCCAAGCGATTTACCGTCGCGACGAATCGAACAAAATAAAATTATCATATCTTGTACCGCTCCAGCGAGAACCGATCCAACCAGAATCCACAAGGTTCCCGGTAAATATCCAAATTGCGCCGCAAGAGTTGGGCCAATCAAAGGACCGGGGCCAGCAATCGCTGCGAAGTGATGTCCAAAAACTACCCAACGATTAGTTGGAACATAATCCTTTCCGTCATTAATTTTTTGAGCCGGCGTTAAATTTTTAGGATTAATATGTAAAATTTTTGTGGCAATCCATAAACTATAAAATCTATAACCAATTAATTGTATGCAAACAAAAGCAACTATAAACCATATCGAAGAAATCTTTTCATCTCTAGTTATAGCAATACCAGCGAAAGCAGATGCACCAACGATTCCAATAATTACCCAAAGTAAATAACGCACAAAAATTTTTTTCATGATATAATAAATTTTTTTATTGAATTTTTTGTAAAAACTAATTGAATTTAAGTTATAAAAAAAGAGAATAGTTAAATAGATTTTTATTTTTTAAAAAATCATTATTTAAATTTTATTTCAAGAAATTTTAGCTATTTTCATGGCAGATAAAAACAACACATCCAGTTTATTAGAGGCTATAAAAAACAAGCTTAGCAAGTTTGATAACAAACCAAAACCTGAAACTAAATCCTCGGTTAATTATTTTAGCCAAGATTTAGAAAGCAAGGCAATTGATGGCGATGTTGCCGATAAAACAAATATTGGACTAATTTTTGAAGCTGAAAAAAAATTGGAAGCTATTGATAAAAAAAACTTAAATATAGAGCGCAATCGCGCGAAAGACTTAGATTTAGACCTAGATGATGAGAGCTTGGTAGTTAAAAATTTAGGACAAAAAATCTCAATCGAAAGCAAAATAAAAGAAATCGCCGATGAATTAAATTTGGAAGAATTTGAAGATGATTTTGAAGATGATAAAAATGTTAAACCTCGTGAAAAAATTGTCAAAGAAAATAACTATCAAAACCTTGATCCTATTGATATCGAGCTAATGGAGTTAGAAAAAGAAATTTCTAAAAATAATCAAAAAAATTCTCAAAAAAATTCTGACAAAGAAATAGCCGAAGATTTGAATTTAAAAAATTATCTTGATTCAAAGTTTGAAGATGAATTCAAAGAAATTGAAAATAAAATTAAAGACGATCAAAATACTCTAAACTTCGATGATAATAAACCCAAAGAATCTTTAACCGAAACAATTGCGCAAGAAGAAAAAGTCGCCGACAAAACTGATTTCCCAGGCTATAACAATATTAATTCAAATCAAATAAATCCATTTTTC